>CALJIH010000283.1 GCA_937974135.1 uncultured Cocleimonas sp.
AGCACTGGTTCGAACTAATAAAGAAGTCCAGAATGGTAGTAAAACAAGAATCATTAGCAGATTACTGGTACTGGTTTTCAGTTGTGCAAGTAGATAGGCAATCGGATAACCCAGAACAATAGTGAGCAATGTGATGATAAAGCTCAGCCATAAAGTACGCTTGAAAAGATTTAAATAAATTCGACTGTCCTCATCTCGCCATTGAATTTCATTGTCTTTTTCTTGTAAATCAAAGGCGGTTAATAAATAGGATTTGGTATAGCGACCGCTTTCTCGTTGAAGCAATTCCCATGTGGC
This sequence comes from uncultured Cocleimonas sp., assembly GCA_937974135.1. Classification (GTDB taxonomy): domain Bacteria; phylum Pseudomonadota; class Gammaproteobacteria; order Thiotrichales; family Thiotrichaceae; genus Cocleimonas. The sequence goes on from CALJIH010000283.1 coordinate 298, forward strand.
AACACGGCCCCATTTTTTATCAACTTTTATTAAATTTTCTTTATAGGTTGTTGTTAATTTTTCAGCATCAAACTTACGTAATTTCCGCCCTGTTTTTCTGAAAAGGCTTGAAAAACCCGATTTTTCATAGTTTAGTCGTTTGCCTAATTTACTAATAGTTTTTGCTTTAGCTGCTTTCTGTGCATCGATAGTAAAGGCTTTATAAACTTCTTCGCTAGGAGTTTCACCTGATGTAGGATCCCATTTAGCTAAAACAGGAATGGTTGTAGGCAGTGTGTTTTGAGCGATTTCATTATCAACACCGTTATACAACATATTGAAAATTGGAAATAGAAAAGTAAAAAGCACAAATGCAAATAAGGGTGCGACTAGGAGTAGGGCATTGCGTTTTTTTCGTCTTAATGAGCGTTGCAAACTCAATTTCAGGGATATACCGTCCGCTGTTTTTAATGCTTCAGTCGCCATGCTTGTTCCTAGCGTAAAATTATGAGTAGTGATTACGTTCCTAGAAGAACGAGTGAAATTTATTATTTTTGTATAAATTAGGCCGAAGAGTGATCTCTTCGACCTAATGTTTTCTATAAAATAAACGAAACGTTTAGATTAGCCTTTTGCAAGCCATGCTTCGAACTTCTCAGCTAACTCATCGTTGTTATCTGCCCAGAAATTAACGTTCTTGAATAGTACGTTTTTAGAGTTTTCTGGGGCTGTTGGCATGTGAGGACCCATATCTATACCTAGAGTCGCATGCTTACCTACTAATGCAGCAGAAGATTTACGTGCTGGACCATATGAGATGTACTTAGACTGATCTGCCAAACGTTGAGTATCAGTAGCAAACTTAACGTATTTAAGTGCTTCTTCTTTGTTAGGAGCGTCAGTAGGAATTACCCAACCATCTAATTCAAATACTTGCGCATCCCACATCATACCGACAGGCTGCTTGTTTTCTTCGATTGCAGCGAAAAGACGACCATTGTATGCAGAAGCCATTACAACCTCACCGTCAGCCAATAATTGACCTGGTTGTGCACCTTTAGTCCACCAAACAACATCTTTCTTGATGGTATCTAACTTTTTGAATGCACGTGCAACACCTTCTTCTGTTTCAAGCATCTTATAAACGTCAGCAATAGCAACGCCGTCAGCAACTAGTGCCCACTCTAAATTACCCGCAGGTGATTTTTGTAGTGCGCGTTTACCTGGGTATTTTGCAGTATCGAAAACGTCTGCAATTGAAGAAGGAGCTGTTGAACCTACTTTATCTGTACGAAAACCAATAGTTGTTGAATAAACAATCTGTGGAATGAAACATGGTGAAATGATCGCATCACCAAAATCTACCGATGGCTTAGTTCCATCAGGCGCAGCAGCAAGCATTTTGTCATGATCGATTTCCATTACTAAACCTTCGTCACAAAGTGCGATTGCCGCATCAGGTACAACGTCTACAACATCCCAAGTGACTTTGCCAGCTTTTGCTTGAGCACGAAGCTTTGCAGCACCTTCGGATGCAGAGTCATCATTGATGATTTTGATTTCAGGATGTTCTTTCATATAAGGCTTATGGTAAGCCTCGTTTTGACTTTTAGTGTATGCACCACCCCAAGAAACAATAACCATCTCTGTTTCAGCTTGAGCAGTTGTTACGCTAGCAGCTAGGACAGCTGTCGCAATTGTACATTTTAAAAATGTTTTCATCTTTCTCTCCTTGTGTAAAATTTTCATTTTATAGTGTGAATATTTTGATACCGAAATACCTAATACTCTGAATAACATCATCTACAACAGTCTAATTGTAGTAGAATTTTTGTTTTTATCTTGTTAAAGATAGGGTTTGTGTTAACACTGTTTTCAAGTGTTTACATTAAAAAAGACACTTTTAAAGCGCGTAAGTGCCATTTTTACATTTATTCATTATTTTAGGCATCTAAAGCACGGCAGTCGTACTCATTCCAGCCTATTGTTACCTCATCACCTTCGTTTAAATCTGCATGGTGTGATGAGTTTGGAATTTTCACGTAAAACTCATCATTACCACAAACTTCCATACGTGTTCTGATGTGATCACCTAAATAAATTAATTCTAAGGCTTTGGCTTTAAAAATATTTGGGACTTGTCCTGCATCTGGACTCACAATCACACGCTCAGGGCGAATCGAAAGGGTACTTTTTTGACCCTTTCCAGCAATGTTTATTTTATTCGCTTGTATATTCGAACCATCGGATGTTTGTACCACGCAACTATTCTCAGATTCTTCTGTAACTGTACCGAATAAGCAATTGTTATCACCGATAAAATCAGCAACAAAAGCATTTTCTGGTTGTTCATAAAGCACGTCTGGTGGTGCAAGTTGCTGAATTACGCCGTCATCAAAAACCGCGACACGATTAGACATCGTTAATGCTTCGCTTTGATCGTGAGTAACATATAAAACAGTAACACCTAATCGTTCGTGAATATGCTTGATTTCATATTGCATTTGTTCACGCAAGTTTTTATCTAGTGCGCCCAATGGTTCATCCATAAGAACTACATCAGGGTCAAACACTAAGGCTCTGGCTACTGCTACGCGTTGTTGTTGTCCCCCTGATAACTGTGCAGGACGACGCCCTGCAAAATCACCCAATTGAACCATATCCAACGCTTTTTTTACTTTTTCATCACGATCAGACTTGGACATTTTGCGAACTTCTAGCGGAAAAGATAGATTCTCGCCAATTGTCATGTGTGGGAATAGGGCATAGTTTTGAAAAACCATTCCTATGCCTCGTTTATGAGGTGGAACGCTATTTATAGGCTTATTATCTAAGTAAATTTCCCCGTGTGTTGCAGGTTCGAAGCCGGCTAACATCATTAAACAGGTTGTTTTACCAGAACCAGAAGGACCTAACATGGTGAGGAATTCACCTTTTGCTATATTTAGGTTGAGATCCTTAACAACGAGGATTTCCCCATCATAACTTTTCTGTACATTTTCAAATCTGACGAGTGCATCGTTATTACTATCTGACATATATATAGGGGTATTAGTAAGCGTTGATTAAATGTAGGTTAGGATCGAATTATTGTCAAACCATTAGGTTGTAATTATGCATTAAAAAAACTTAATGTCGTTTTAGAATAAATTACGGTATAAAAGTCTGTTTTGATTGATTTTTCGAAAAAATATTTTGTTTAATTAAGCTTAAATGTTTCTTAAATCTATGTAGTGTGTATCTTTGACTTCTTCACTCACAATATAAGTATGAGTAAGTGACACTTTTGGTAATTTTAATAGACCATCACCTAAAAATGATCGGTATTCACGAATATCTTTAAAGCGTAATTTCAGTAAGTAATCAAAACCACCAGCGATCATATGGCATTCTAATATTTCAGAGTATTGTTTCGCTGTTTCTGCAAACTCTTTAAAAACTGAATTCGTAGTTCGCTCTAAAGTAACCTCAATGAAAACTAAAAGTGATGTGTTTGTTTTCAAAGGACATATATTTGCGTGATAGCCAAGGATCATTCCAGACTTTTCTAGTCGTTTAACTCTCTCTAAACAAGGTGTTGGACTTAGGTTTACTCTTTTCGATAAATCAACATTTGATATGCGAGCATTTTTTTGGAGTTCTTTCAGAATCAGCTTATCAATTTTGTCTATTTTATGCGTTGCTTGATCGTTCACAATACAAAATCCTGTTTATACAAAAAATACGATACATTTTATTCTGTTCAACGGTTTTATAGAGAAACATTATTCTACTCCAATGATAAAGTAAAGTTTTAAATATTTATGAGTATAAAATGAATTATTCAACCCCCTTTTATTCTGATAATGAACTGAGAGTTCGAATTCAAGAAAATTATTTGATAGATGAAGATATTGCTGTTGATAATTTATTGGCTCATTTCTCTGAGCAAAGCTCTCAATTAAATATAAATATTAAAAATACCGCGATTGAACTTGTTGAAACTATCCGCAAGACAGACCAGAAATTAGCTGGTATCGATAGTTTTTTAAAAGAATACAAATTGTCTTCTGAAGAGGGTATAGCTTTGATGTGTTTGGCTGAAGCGTTGCTTCGAATACCAGATGCTGATTCAAGTGATAGTTTAATCAAGGATAAATTGAAGGATAAAGATTGGGCGTCACATATTGGTAAAAGTGACTCTTTATTCGTTAATGCATCTAGTTGGGGTTTACTACTTACGGGTAAATTTGTTGGTTTAAATAAAAATGTTAATGACAACCCAAAAGACTATATAAGTAAATTGGTGACTAAAACAGGTGAGCCTGTACTTCGTAAAGCAATGATGACTGCGATGCAGATTATGGGAAAGCAGTTTGTTTTGGCGGAATCGATTGAAGATGGCGTGAAAGAATCAAACACGAAAAATTTGAGAAAGTATCTTTATTCGTATGACATGTTAGGAGAGGCTGCAAGAACAGCAAAAGATGCTGATAGTTATTTTAATGCGTATATGCATGCAATTCATGTGATAGGCAAATCAACCGTTAAAGATAATCCATTTGATAGTGCTGGGATTTCAATTAAATTATCTGCATTGCATCCTCGCTACGAATTTAATCAAGAAAAAAGGGTAATGAGTGAGTTATTACCTTTGATTATTGAGCTATGTGAAGCGGCGGTAAAATATAATATTGGTCTTACTATTGATGCTGAAGAGTCAGAACGCTTAGAGCCTTCATTAACCATATTAGAATCATTATGCAGAGAACCAAAACTTAAGGATTGGAATGGTTTAGGTTTTGTTGTTCAGGCTTATCAAAAACGTGCACCTGCTGTCTTAGATTGGATTGAATCTTTAGCTCAAAAGCACAAACGACGCATTATGATTCGACTCGTAAAAGGTGCGTATTGGGATAGTGAAATTAAAAAAGCCCAAACAGAAGGATTGTCAGATTATCCTGTTTATACCCAAAAATTTACTACCGACGTAGCATACTTGCGCTGCGTTGATAAATTACTGAGTAACCAACAAGTATTTTATCC
>CALJIH010000284.1 GCA_937974135.1 uncultured Cocleimonas sp.
GATAATTAAAGCAGGTAAAAGCACTTTACAAGATATCGGTTTAGCAAAGTTTGTTCAAAACGAGCAGGCCAATCAGCGTTATTTCGTGAATGTGGCTGGTATGGCATATGACGCACACGTTTGTAGGGAGTCAAATAAACAAAAAACGAATGCTTTTTCTTATTATCTTTTGATATTTAAATGCTTGTTTGAATATGTGAGTAAAAGTGCTCGAATTATCTTAGATGGTAAAGAGGTGGCGAATCAGCATTTTTACACCATTAATATTGGTTTGTGTAAATACAGTGGTGGCGGCATGCAATTTGTACCTCATGCTGAGATTGATGATGGTCAGTTTGCTGTATCCTATGTGAATAATATTTCAAAATTAAAAGTCATAACATCTACCCATTATCTATACGGTGGCAAAGCTGCTGAATTCAAAGATGCGACGTTATTCAAAGCAACACATGTAAAAGTTGAAGCAGTCAATGATGCTCCGACTCTGTTAGAACTAGATGGAGAGTTTGTAGGTGAGACACCCGTAGAATTTGAAATTTTACCCAAAGCTTTGCAAGTGGTCATACCATGAGTGTAAATAAAAATTGGAATTTGCTCATTTACAAATTGATTTATTAAACTACAAAAAAGGCGATTTTTTTCTAAAACAGAGATTTCGTGATATCTTTTCTTAATATTTCTATGTATTAGAGGTAGTAATGAATAGCATTCCCCCAGTATTGCCTGTTTGTTTTTTGAAATTGATATTAATAATATCGATAGCATTTGTTACCAATGTATCAGCAACAGATACGCCACTTACTTCCACTGATGCTAAAAAGATTTGGGAAAAATCATGCTTTACTTGCCATGGTGATTCAGGCGATATGGCTCGAAACTTTCTCAAAGTTGTCGATGGCGAGTTACAAGGGCCTCTCCATAAAGATACATTTCGAATGTTCTTAACCAATCATTACCTTTCAAAACCTAAAGCGGAAGCGATTTACGCAATGTTGCTTACACAAGCAAATGCAAAGTCACGATTTGAAAAAGAATGTAGTAGTTGCCATCAAAAAGCTACTGATTTAGTACGGGATAAATTAGTGTTACATAATGGTGTTCTGTACAACAAAAACTCAAAACAAGTGACCTATAACTTTCTTCAAACACATAGGAATCTCAAGCAAGAGGATGTTAAGTTTTTTATGAGAAAGTTAACGTTTTTAGGGTATGAAATTTATCAGCCGATTAAACTTCAATAAAAACTAATCAAGTTAATCATCTCCAGACTAACCTTGATTTTAATATGGTGTTCTTTAACGATGAGGTTGGAAAATGCTCAAAAGTGGGGGGGTGTCTTTTTATTTTTAGTATATTTTGGACAAAAAATAACGTTTCTTTACAGTCTACTCAACGATAGACGGTTTATAAATTTAAAAAAATCAATATATATTCAATAAATAATCTACCTTTAATCGGAAAATTTGAATCATCTATGATTATACAACAACCTAGAAAGTAGTGCTAAACAAGGGTTTTACCTTTTATACTTAAAATTAAAAAATTTTATTCACTCTTAGTTCAGCATTTAATTGATACATTTCCATGATAAATCAAAGGTTATTATTTTGCATGAAAACAATTTAATATCAGTAACTTATATGCAAAATAAAATTAACACAGTTTACATAATTTAAACGGTGTTAATTAGAATAAAAAAGGTCAACACATCCTAGTTATAGGCTAATACATACCTAATTTAATAATAAAAATAAAAAATGAAGTGGTATTTAAAAAATGAAATTTTCATTTATAAGTAAGCTAGCTCTTACTGTTTTCACAATGTTGTTATCTGTTAATTCTATGGCAGATGTTCCGTTATCCCTATTTAACAGTTATGCGGGTAATGTTAACTATGTCGGTACAGAAGCGACACGTCGAACAAGTGTCGCCAATGCCTGTAATGTCTTGGCTCCCGGAACTACGAATAACGCGACGCTTACTGGAGTGCCTGCTGGTGCTAATATTATCGCGGCTCATTTGTATTGGGCTGGTTCTTATTCCACACAAGCCGGTTCTAACTTCACCACACCAGATTATAATGTTGTCTTTGAAGGGAATAACATTACTGCCCCGGCTAGCAGGCAGTACACCACTAATTTTACCTTAGGTACTACATTCAATTTAGATTTTTTTAGTGGTGTTGCTGATGTAACTTCAATAGTAAGTTCTCGAGCTAATCCCAATGGTTCATATAGCTTCAGTGGCCTATCTACAAATACGGGCGAACCACATTGTGGCCCTCAAGGTGTTGTAGCAGGCTGGTCAATTTTGGTTGTTTATGAAGACGCGTCTGAACCATTAAGAGTTATCAATTTGTATGAGGGTTTTGAAGATTTTCGAGGAAATAGTATTACGGTTAATCCATCAAACTTTACAATACCTGCCACTGGTATTGATGGAAAGTTTGGACAATTAACGTGGGAAGGTGATGAAGGTAATTCAGCTACATTAGGTGGATTCTCAGAAGAATTATCATTCAACGGAACAACGTTAACGGATGGTTCTAATCCTGTAAATAACCAATTTAATTCAGTAAGCACAATAACTGCTACTGCACCATCAACAGGTGGTGTGGATAATAATTCTTTTGGTGTTGATTTTGATTCTTATGATGTTTCTTCTCTGTTATCTCCTGGTGATACTTCAGCTACGAGTACTTACAGTAGTGGTGGGGATCTAGTATTACTTTCGATGGAAATCATTAGTGTTACTAATACACAGATTTCTGATATTGAAATAATTAAATCATCTTCAAGTAATTTTGTTGTAGGTCAAAATGCAACTTATGATATTGAGGTTAATAACCTAGGCCCTAATGACGAACCTGGAGATCTTGTTGTAACAGATACTCTTCCGGCAGGTTTAACTTATGTATCTGCCACAGGTACTGGATGGAGTTGTGGTTCAGCAGGTCAAGATATTACTTGTACCAGACCAAGTGGATTAGTTGATGGGGCTAGTACGTCAATCACAGTTACCGTTGCCGTCGATGCGGCTGCAGTACCTTCAGTGACTAACATCGCTGGTGTGAGTGGTGAGAATTTCGATAATATTTCATCAAACAATAATAGTACGGCAATTGATCCAGTTGTTACACCTTCTCTAACTATTGAAAAAACACAAACTGGCGGAGCAAATCCAATAGTTACACCTGGAAGTATAGATTACACAATAGTAATCACAAATGACGGCACAGCTGACTTAACGAATGTTAGTGTCACTGATACTTTGCCAGATGCTACAGCAGGAACGTTAAGTGCACCTGCTGAAAGTGGAACAGCCGATGGAATACTAAGTGTTGGTGAAACTTTTACCTACACTATTAGTTATACCGTTACACAAGATGATATCAATACTGGTGTAGATCTTACTAATACAGCAAGTGTTGTTACTACAGAACTTCCAACTGCTGAAGAAGACACGGCAATCACTCCAATTGATCAGACGTCATCATTTACTATGGCGAAAAGCTCAAATACGCCTAGTATCAGCGCGCCTGGAACGATCACATATACTTTTGATTTTGTAAACACTGGTAATGTTGATTTAACTAATCTTACAGTTGCTGATACCAACATTGATAGTGGCACACTGACTGGTTGTCCGATTGCCAGTTTAGCAGTTGGTGCATCTGCGTCATGTACAGCGACACGTACCATCACACAGGCTCAAATTGATGCCGGTGCTGATCTAACTAATACAGCAATACCCAGTGCAACAGGTCCTGATGGCACAACACCTGTCACTGAAGACGATACACCTAACGATAACTCAACAGTAACAACAGTTACACAAACGCCAAGTTACACTATGGAGAAGAGCTCAGATACACCAAGCATGAGTGCTCCGGGAACGATCACCTATACTTTCGATTTTGTGAACACCGGTAATGTTGGGCTAACTAACCTCACAGTTGCTGATACTAATATTGATGGAGGTACGCTATCAGGTTGTCCGATTGCAAACTTGGCGATTGGTGCAACAGCGAGTTGTACAGCAACACGAACAATTACACAGGCACAGATTGATGCAGGTGCTGATCTAACTAATACAGCAATACCCAGTGCAACAGGTCCAGATGGCACAACACCTGTGACTGAAGACGATACACCAAACGATAACAGTACGGTGACTACAGTAGCACAAACACCAAGCTACACCATGGCGAAGAGTTCAGATACACCTAGCATGAGTGCTCCTGGAACGATCACCTATACCTTCGATTTTGTGAACACCGGTAATGTTGGGCTAACTAA
>CALJIH010000285.1 GCA_937974135.1 uncultured Cocleimonas sp.
GGGGAATATTTGTCAGTTCAGACAAATTAATAAAAGGTAATTATGTTGGCTAACACTTTACGTACAATTCTCAGCTTAATTTTTGTGGTTACATTTCTGGTAGGATGTGCTGGAGCTGGTCTAAAAACTGAGACAGCTACAACAACAACGGAAGAGACAACTGATAGTGAAAAGACAGTAAAAACTGAAGAAGACAAACAAGAAGAAAAAGCTGAAGAGTCAAAAAAACCTAAATTTGGTGCCATAAAAAAGCGCAGGATACCATCTCGTCCAAATTCAAATCCTGTTACTAATAAAGCATTTGCAGATAATTTAATGGCTGCCAGAGCTAAAGAGGCCGAGCGTTTTCTTAAGCAAGGGGCAGATGCAAATACCATTTCATCTAATGGATCTCCAGTTCTATACACAGCAATGCGTGTACGTTTAATGGAGATTGCTGACAAACTTATACTTTATGGCGCAGATGTTAACGCTACAACTCGCAATGGCAGAACCCCACTTTTGTTAGCGATTGATCGTGGCGATGAAGCATTCGTGCAATTGCTTCTTGAGAATGGCGCCGATGCTAATCAAGCAAGCAATGCCGGTGAAACACCACTTTTACTCGCTATTGAACTTAATCAAACGGGTATTGTAAATAAATTACTAAACTATCAAGCTGACACGAACCAAAGTGGTCGATCAGGCGTGCCTTTGCATCTGGCGATATCAAAAGCGCAAGTGGGCGTTGTAGAAAAACTGTTGAAGTATGGCGCCAATGCCAATACTGGCAGTCAAAAAGGCACTCCTTTACAGGTAGTTCTGCGCAATGGAAATGTACTAATAGCTGAGTTGTTAGCAAAAAATAATGCCGATGTGAGTATTACTGATAGCATTGGTGAATCACTGTTACATAAGGCAGCTGCGCGAGGGCAACTGGGCTTTGCCAAAGTAATCATCGCAAATGGTGCAAATGTAAACGCAAAGGACCAGTTTGATGAAACACCATTACATGAAGCCGCCGCAAAAGGCAGATTGGAAGTCGTACAATTATTACTAGCAGAAGGTGCTAAATTAAATGCCAGAACAAAAAAAGACTGGACTGCTTTACATTCTGCAGCGCGTTTCGGTCATCCCAAAACGGCAGCTTATTTAATCAAGCAAGGTTTGAGCAAATCATCATCGAACAGTGATGGAAAGACCGCTAAAGGCCTAGCAAAACACCTCAAACACGGTGAAGTCATTGAGGTTTTAAAACAATAGCTTTATTCTTTTGTTTGAAAATTAGAAAGAATCCGTTTTATTCTTTTGTGAATGTATATTTATATTCACCACTGTTAAGTACCAATCTATTTTCATCCAAGTAGTGAATTCCATATCTTAAAATTATGTCATCTCCACTATTTGGAGAAAGGTTTGTGACGTATAAGATTTGATCCTTAAGATGCCAGTTTTCCGCATCAACAGTAAATGCATTAGGAATTAAACAAGCGGCACCAACAGATTTATAATATCGATTTGGGTAAAAATTTTGTACCCAATTGGTATCTTCACAGTCATCACTTTGACGCTCGTATTTCCAAGTACCGCTAGTTAACACTTTTTCAATAGCGATATCTTTGGCTGTTTTTAAAGGGTTTTTAGAAGAACCGTCAACACTATTTACATTTGATAGTTTTAGATTTGCACACCCAGTCATGACTAATGACAGTAGCACTAGGGTACCTATCTTAGAAAGATTTCTCATTAAAACCAGCCCTATTATTTGAATATTTAAGCTATTGTTGCACATCTTGTACTTTATCAAAAGGATGTGTTCCTAGAAATATAGGATTAAGAACTTTCAAATAAGTTCATGAATTAAAGCGTTAATAAAAAATTTACAAGATCTAGCTGTTGTTCTTTGTTTAATTCAATGGGTGTTAGGTCATTTTTTTTAGGTTTTTCCTGACTTTTTTCTAAGTAATGATTTATGACTTCATATAGAGTTTCAAAGCGACCATCGTGCATATACGGTGCAGTGTCGATAATATTTCTTAAGGTAGATGTTTTATATGAGCCAGTGAGTTGATGCTTATCTCTATTAATATATTTCAGCTCATCACATTCCTCAGGCTTAGCATCACTGTATTTACCAAGACAATTAAACTCATCACGAATTATCGATTCAATCACCTCAGAACGTCCGTTGTCTTTTCCCGGAATACCTGTCGAAATATCATGGAAAGTTTTATTACTGAATAAAGGCCCGCTATGACAATTTGCACAACCCGATTCTTTACTCATAAAGAGTTTCAAACCTCTTTGTTCAGAATCATTCAATAATGTTGACGTTTTTTTGTCGGCGAGTTCGTCTACAAAGTTATCAAAACGACTTTCAGATGATTTAATCGTTGCAACATATGCCGCAATTGCTTTGCCCGCATTAGTAAAGACGGTATTTATTTGCTGGCGTTGTTCTTTATCCAGCTTTTTCCAAGCGATCAAATTCTCAAGACTAGAATTTGGCCCCGCTTTTTCTGGCAAATTCTCAATTTCTTCTTTTGTTAGTTCTTTCTTCACAATTCTTTGATAAACATTCCGATAATTTACATCTTCAAAAATTAGGTGTAGTAGTTCAGTTCTAGTAAAATTTTGCTCTGCTGGATTTTCAATAGAACTCAGAGCCTGAGACCATAAACTATCTTTAGCACCATCCGCAAAAAACCAATCTTGAGATCCTACGTTTAAAAGCGTTGAGGTGTTTCTAAAACCTTGGCGTGTCCCAAACGCCAGTTTTCGATTATCTGTGAATGCGTATTTATCATCGTGACAACTACTACAGGAAATTTTCCCATCACTACTCAAGCGCTTATCAAAAAATAGAGCTTTACCAAACGCAATGGCTTGCTGGTTATCATGATATTTATTAGAGGTATCTACTGAGGGTTTTAATGCTTTTAAAGAAAACTTTTGTAATGTACTGATCTCTTTATCCGACCAGTTTTGAGCATTGGTGAAAACACTAAAAATTATAAGTACTAGAGTGATTACTGACTTAGACATTTTTTATTCTTATAAATTAAGAAAAATTTAATTCACTGTGACAGCCATAGAAATCATATCTTTATCTGCAACTTCAGAGGCATTAATTTTAAAGTTTAATATCCATTTACCTGGCATACTGAATTTCAACCCCTTAATGACATAAATCTGCTCATTTTCTGACCAAGAAATTTGGGGTAAAGTTGGCAAACCATGGTCATGTCCTGGCATACCGCCACTCATAAATATTTGAGTATTTTTAACTAAATTATCCTTCTTATGAAGTTTAAAATTACAATATTGAAATGATCCAGTGCTTAATGGATGTTTACAATCTAATGTGCTTTGATAAATAGAATTCTTCGACACTTGCTGTATTTTTTTATCTATATTATCTTTTCCTTGCAGGGCCATTAACGAAAAACCACAACAAGTTAGCAAAATAATTGTAATTATTTTATACATAAAACCTAATTCTCAATCGACTTTTTGCCCAAATAAATAAAGACAAAAATAACAACACAAAGAGGTTCAATGACCCACCACCACTGTCATCTGAATTATTGTTTCCAGAGCCAATTGACCACGTGAATTGTGTTGACGATGATGTTTGCCCATCACTCACATTTACTTGAACTGAAAAATTACCTGACTGATTTGGGTTTCCAAGGATTTGTCCTGTATTTGCATTAATACTTAAACCTGTGGGTAAGCCACTTGCCGAATAAGTGAGAACATCACCATTCACATCGCTAGCTTGCACATTCAAACTCACTGAAATATTTAACTGATTATTTTGATCTGAAATGCTAGTTAATTGAGGTGCAGAATTAGTTTGTGTGACGTTATTCAAAACATTTTTTGCAGTTAGATCACGCGGTACAATGCTCATTTTGCTCCAGTGTACATCCATGTGCGGAGCATCTTCAGAACGTGGCATATGATAAAAAGTGATCCCTGCCCAAATTACGATATCGTCATCAGCAATATTTTCACCGTTTACGAATTCTGCAAGATTTCTTGCCCCACTGGTGTTATGTGAAGCAAATTTTTCCTGACTTCTTTGCTTGGTAACATGAAAGTCGTTTGCCGTAAATGGTTCGCTTGCAGGACCAATATCTTGATGTCCAGTTTCATTTAGCAAAATATCATAAGAAATATTATGACCATTTGAATTTCTTGCACTTTTATCACTAATTCTCCAATGACGCATGGTATCTGGATTAACTTTTCTTGCTGCCTCTATATTAAATGTTGTTGTTTGACGATTGCGCTTTCCATTGCTTAAAACAAAGTTAACCTCTTCAACTACATCATCTAAATGTGTTTTATTTAGATCAAAGTCCAACTTCCAAAAGAAATTATGGATATGTGCGATACCAATACGATTATCACCCATTTTCCAACCACGGTTTTCTTCTTGGCTAAACCTTTGCAGAGCACCTGTGGCTCCCATCCATGGCTCAATAGTGCCATTGTCCATGAATTTCCAGGTAGGTATATAATAATAAGCTCCAACTGGAGAGACGTTAAACAAGCTTAAGTAATGGCTTCTTTCAGAATTGGAGGCACTTTTAAAACCAATATCATCTTGTTTGATTTGTTTACACAAACCGTTTTTTGTAAAGGATTGGTTTTCAAAAACATAAGATATTGGATAAATAGTTCCTGATGGACATTCATCAGCATTTAGATCAAGCAGATTTTGTCCACCTATTCCAAAATCAGACAGATCATGAAAACGTGTACCATTATCATCATAAGGGACGTGAATTTGTGCAACTGCAGCCTGATTCAAAATCATTCTGCGAATACCACCTTTAGGAGTGAAATAGACATGGCTAAGCGTGATACCTTCTCTTATTCGATGTTCCCAGCACATATCCCAGCGGGCACCGCTTGGAAGAGTTTCGTCGATATAAAACTCATCACTGCAATTTTCAGCGGCATTCACTGAAGCAAAAGGAGTTTGAAATAAGATTAATAAAAGCAAAGAAACAGCAACTCTTAAAAATGCATTTAAATTATTAAGGTAATTATCAATACTACTTCCAATAGTAGTAATTAAACGATGTAAAACGCGAATCTTCATTTTCATAATTTTTATCATTTCGGTTTTAATTACAAAGCTCAAAGACTGTTAGTCGATGTCCAGTCACGCGGAAGCATAATAAAATGACTCCATTGAATAGGTGCTGGAGAGAAGTCCTCGTCACGAGGCAAAGTGTGATGAACCAGTCGATACCAAACCACCACGTCTTTTGCATTAATGTTCTGTCCATTTACAAATTGACTAACATCAGTACCACAATTATTGCTTGGGTTTTGAACTGCGAAACGCTCGCAAGCATTATATTGCGTCAAGAACATATCATTTTTTAACCACTGCGAATTGCTATTACCCTTGCTTTGTTGTGCATAGTTTAGAGCAACCATTTCGTATGAAATCGCTTGGTTTGCTTCATTAGTGACACTTTGATCTTTTACCCGCCAAAACTTTTTATCTGATGGTGTAAATGAAGCAGCTATTTCGTTTGAAATTGTTTGAACCTGTTTGGTTTTGGTCAAGCGATCAGAAGATGGAATACTCATAATTTGTTCAATAATGTCATTTCCGTTATCGTTTGCAATATCAAAATCTAAACGCCAAAAGTAGTGATCTGTAAAACCAGTAGCTATTCTATTTTGAGCAGTTACTGGCCAACCATTCACTGCGTTAGATGCGGTTTTATTGAAAATACCTGTGAGTCCAGAGGCTACTTCAATCGAGCCATTTTCTAGAAATGACCATTTGATAATAAATTCGCGTGCATTGATATTCGATGCGCTATAAACATCTAATTTACTCCCTTGACGGCGTGTGTTATTACTAGAGCGATAGATATAACCATTACTTTTTGTCACTTCACACAAAACCTGACGACCATTATGTCTGCGTACTTGTCCACCCTGACACATAGATGCATTCAACGTTTGTAAATTAGAACCACCTAAACCGTATTGAGTGACTAAGAACTCAGTTGCTGAGCCGTCATCATATTCTGTTTGAATTTGAGAGAGGCTTGCTTCTCCTAATACTCTGCGGCGTATTTTATTTGCAGGTTTATAATAAACATCACTTAACACCACGCCTTCTTCAGCACGAACTCCCCAACACATATCCCATGCTGCACCTGACGAAAAGGTTTTCGAAATGGTATTACCCGTAGGGCAGGAGGTATTATTTGGTCTTGCTTGCGCAACGTTCACGATCGAGAAAACAGCTATAGCTGCAAGGGTAAATAGTGTTTTTATTATTGATAATTTCATATTAGAAACCAATCCTTTGCGTTACCACGCCTTCAGATAAATTAACGATTGGGCTAATTTCAAAAACTACATTATCCTGGGTATAAAGCATCAGTTGAGCACAACGATGAATGCCACATAGCTTACTCGCTTCATTGATGCGGTTTGGCAAACTGTCTGCTAGAAAGGTAAACGCTTTGATATTTAAATCAGCAACATCTGTCATTTCACGCGAGGCAACACGACGATACTCTTCTTCTAGAATCGCACGCTCATCTTCATCTTCAAAAACAATTTCTTTGGCACGTTTTAATTCGTTATTGGTTAACGGTAACTGTACACCTTGTTTTCTTTGTGAACTGATAACCTCTGATGTGTTTAAATCGACCAGAGATTGAATGAGTTCATCTGTAGAGTAATCATAAATAAATACATCAGCTCGACGTTGATCTGAAGGAGCACCTTTCTCTTCATTTCTTTCAATCAATAGTACTTCTTGCGAGTCGTTAGTAATCGAACTCAAATCTTGATTCTGCGTTGTACCTCTAGCAACTAGCTGTGGACCAGCCGTTAGCAACGAGGCTAACGACACTTCATTAAGTGTCAACGGATCATTACTATGAGATGGTGTTTGCGCATTCACGCACAAAGTCATTGTCGCTAGTAAAAATAAGGTAGTTTTTACAATAGAACTTTTCACTGAAAATAAGTTTATTTCACTCATTAATAACTCATCTCTAATATTTATTTTAATTATCAAAACATTTTAAACCAGATATGGCTCCAATAACATGTAAGCGGTCATTTCATTACTGCCTTTGATCCGAATTATCATGTAATCAATGATAAGCCGAGCTATGGGTCCTATTGGTTCAGCAAAACTGGGGGTTTTACAAGAAATTACGTTTAGTTAAACAAATCAAAGTAAAAGAACATCAGTAGCAAAGTTTAAACAAATAAAATCTTTAAGACTGATGACTTAACTTGGCAAAACCGAATAAAAGTAGGGGGGTGTCTTTTTTATGTTTTGTTCTTGCTAATTGGGTGTAAGTAAAATCTAACTACAGTATAATTTTCGCCTTTGATAAATAGATAAAAAGGCGTTCAACGCAAATGTCTCAGCATTACGATACATCAACATTCCAAGGTTTAATTTTTGCCCTTCAAGATTATTGGGCCAAACAGGGTTGTGCCATCTTACAACCCTACGATATGCCTATGGGAGCTGGCACAGATAACCCAAACACTTTTTTACGCGCAATTGGGCCAGAGCCATGGAATGCGGCATTCGTGCAACCTTCACGTCGTCCTACCGATGGGCGTTATGGTGAAAACCCAAATAGGTTACAGCGTTACTACCAATTTCAAGTATTGATGAAACCCTCACCTTTAGAAATACAAGAGTTGTATTTAGGTTCTTTAAAAGCATTAGGTTTTGATCCTTTAGAACACGACATTCGTTTCGTTGAAGATAATTGGGAATCACCCACCTTAGGCGCTTGGGGTTTAGGCTGGGAAGTATGGCTCAACGGCATGGAAGTGACACAATTTACCTATTTCCAGCAACTTGGCGGCTTAGACTGTAAGCCAGTTACTGGTGAAATTGCTTATGGCTTAGAGCGCCTCGCTATGTATCTTCAGGATGTCGAAGTGGTTTACGACTTGGTTTGGACGATTGACCCCATGGGCAATAAAGTCACTTATGGTGATGTTTATCATCGTAATGAAGTAGAACAATCAAAATACAATTTTGAAGTGGCTAATATTGACGAGCTATTCCATCACTTCGATGCTGCCGAAAAAGAAAGCCAGGTATTAATTGAAACTGGTTTACCACTTCCTGCATATGAGCAAATGCTCACGGCTTCTCACGCTTTTAATTTATTAGATTCACGCAATGCCATTTCAGTGACAGAACGCCAACGTTACATGTTACGCGTTCGTTCATTATCGAGAGCTATAGCTGAAGCTTATTACGCGTCACGTGAAGCGTTAGGTTTTCCTCTGGTTAAAGATAATACTCAGCCAAAAATTGAGGAGAATTCATAATGACTAGTTCTACTCAAAACAAAGATATCTTGATTGAAATTGGTACTGAAGAACTTCCACCAAAAGCATTAAAGACCTTATCAGATGCGTTCACATCTGGAGTTGTTGCAGGTTTAGAAGATGCATCTTTAGCAGCCAGAGAAGTGCTTGCATATGCAGCCCCAAGACGGTTAGCAATCTTGTTAAAAGATGTTCCTGTAAAACAAGCAGATCAATCTGTTGAGCGCAAAGGTCCAGCAAAAAAAGCTGCGTTTGATGACGAGGGCAATCCCACAAAAGCGGTTGAAGGTTTTGCTAAATCCTGTGGTGTAAGTGCATTTGACCTCGAAGAAATTGAGACACCTAAAGGCATTTGGTTGGTTTTCCGTCAAGAAATGGCAGGAAAAGACACAGCCGAATTAATCCCTGATATCGTCAATAAATCATTAGCAAAACTCCCTATTCCAAAACGCATGCGTTGGGGTGCTAGCGATATTGAATTTGTTCGTCCTGTGCATTGGATTGTAATGATGCAAGATAAACAAGTAATCGACGGCGAAGTATTGGGAATTAAATCAGGCAATACCACAAAAGGTCATCGCTTCCATCATCCAGATGAAATCACTATTACACAAGCATCTAGTTATGCCGAGCAATTACACAACCAGGGACATGTTATTGCTGATTTTGAAGCGCGTCGTGCTGAAGTTAGAAACCAAGCCGAAGAAAGTGCCAAAAAGGTGGGGGGTGTAGTTTTAATCGATGAAAATCTATTAGATGAGGTCACTGCACTGATTGAATTACCCGTCGCAGTGAGTGGTAGTTTTGATGAGGAGTTCTTGCAAGTACCACAAGAATGTTTAATCTCAAGCATGCAAGATCACCAAAAGTATTTTCCGGTTGTTGATGCTAACGGCAAATTGATGCCGTACTTTATCACTACGAGTAATATCAAAAGTTCTAATCCTAAATCCGTTAGACAAGGTAATGAGCGAGTCATTCGACCACGTTTTGCTGATGCAAAATTCTTTTGGGATCAGGACTGTAAAGTAAAGTTAGAATCTCGCCGTGAAGCGACCAAGAAAATCATCTTCCAACAGAAACTTGGCACACTTTACGAAAAGACTGAACGTGTGAGCAAACTAGCAGCATTTATTGCCAGTGAAATCGGTGCTGATGAGAATCAAGCTGCACGAGCAGCAGCGTTATCAAAATGTGATTTACTTAGCAATATGGTTCAGGAATTTCCCGAACTACAAGGCATTATGGGAAGTTATTACGCTAAACACGATAACGAACCAGATGCTGTAGCAGCTGCCATGCAGGAACAATATCAGCCTGCTTTTGCAGGAGATGTAATCCCCGCTGGAGAGATCGGAAAAGTACTCTCTTTGACTGATCGCCTTGATACCATTATGGGTATTTTTGCGATTGATATGAAACCAACAGGCAGCAAAGATCCCTTTTCGTTAAGGCGTTCTGCACTTGGAGCTTTACGCATAATTATTGAAGGAAAACTCAATCTTGATTTAAAAGCCTTATTAAATAAAGCCGCTGAAGGCTTACAGCATAAAATTGATGCAAATGCAGCGGTTGACGATGCTCATACTTTTATTATGGAGCGCCTCAAAGCCTATTATCAGGATCAAGGAATTAATAGCGATACTGTGAATTCGGTAGCAAGCTTGAATCCTTCGCACCCTTTAGATTTTCACCAGCGTGTTCATGCGGTTGCTAGCTTTAGAGATTTAGTAGAATCAGAATCATTAGCTGCGGCAAATAAACGTATTAGCAATATTTTGAAAAAAGTTGATGGAGATACCCAGGTTGAGGTTAACCAAGAACTGTTAAATGAGGATGCAGAGAAAGCATTGTATAAAGCTATTATTAACCAACAAGCAAAAGTTAAGCCGCTCTACGCAAAGGGTGAATACGCTGAAGCTTTATCGTCATTAGCAGTGCTAAGAGAAGATGTTGATAATTTCTTTGATAACATTATGGTGATGGATGAAGATGAAGCACTTAAAAATAATCGGCTTGCGTTGTTATCTCAACTTAGAGGGTTGTTTTTAGAAGTAGCGGATTTATCTCGACTTTAACTCAAACTAATGAATACCAGCAGTCACGTTTAAATTACCGTTGGTTTTTAGATAACACTTTGTAAGGCGTTAGCAACGGAATGTCTAGCTGAACTGGTTTGTTCATGCACTTATGATTATGATTAGTTTATGTTAAAGTTTTAACTAAGATAAAATAAAAATAAAGCACATACTCGTACCCTTCAGGGATAATCTTGCTAGATTGACTAAACATGCTTTATACATTTTCTCTTATGCAGTTTTAACACTTATTTTGTAGCAAATATATGTGGGAATTTTGTTTGATACAAAAACCTATGAGGTCGGTAGTTATTTTATTTTTATTATTTAAT
>CALJIH010000286.1 GCA_937974135.1 uncultured Cocleimonas sp.
TTTCTCAGTTTTACTATCGGGATGCGCATCGGTTCCAAATATTGTACCGCAAATACCCGGTGCTGGTTCTCCTAATCCTTCTGCGATCGGTCAGGATATCATTCGTGCAAATAACTTTTTAGCAGCAGGAAGAAAACGCGAAGCTGCTGATGCATACTTCGTTGCAGCATCAAATTATCGCTCACCAGAACGCGAGCGATTAATTCTACAAGCTGCCGAACTTGCAGCGGTATTTAGAGACCCGGCACTAACTCAACAATATTTATCTCCACTAAATTTTGATCAGCTGAGTCTAGAAAATAAATCACGTTTTCGTTTAATCCAAGCACAGCTAGCACTAAATGATAGAAACTACCGCGAAACCTTAAGGATTCTACCGCAACGTGTAAATGATTTACCCGAAGATCTTGCAAATAAAATACTTGCTATGAGAATGAGCACAGCGCAAGCAAGTGGAGATAAACTCGCAGTAGTACAAGAGTTAGTATTACAAGAACCTACACTCAAAGAACAATATTTAGTGTCGTTGAATCATGACCGTATATGGAATCATGCCCAGCAAATCCCCGCATTTCAGTTGGAAGATGCAAAAAACAGAATTGGCCACCCTATTGTAAAAAATTGGCTAACTTTGGCGCAATTTTCTCGAATTTCAAAAAATGGCCCCGCCAGTAAAAGGCAATCTCTTCGAGGTGATTTAGGACGATGGATTCAAAACAATACAAATCATCCTGGTATGCCGAAAGCATTGGGTTTATTAAATGCTGTACCTACCACAACGGTTACTCCCTATAGTGCTGGAGTTCAAACACCTGTTTTGAAAAAAGTAGTTCCACAACGCCCTGTAGCTAAAAAGCCTACGGCGCAAAAACCTATCGTGGTTCAGTCTTCAGTTAAAACCATACCTGCGCAAAAACCTGCACCTGTGGTTAAAAGACCTGTCGCGCCTCAGCCTGCGGTAAAAAAACTCGTGACGACAACACCTAAAGCCCCTGAAAAACCCGTAAAGAGAGACCCAAAAGTCAGATCACTCTACGAGCAGATCAAAAAGCAGATCCAATAAGAACTTATATTTGGATCATGCCACCACAACAATTATCTTTATTTGAAAAAATAAAATCCTTTAAGCTAAATAAGCGTAAAGATTCTGCTAAAAAAACAAAGAAAAAAAGTCGGGGGGACAAAGCTGAAAATTTGGCTTATGAATATTTAAGCAAACAAGGATTAAGCCTTGTGCAAAGAAATTACAACACCAGAGCCGGTGAAGTAGATTTAATTATGCAAGATAAAAATGATCTAGAAATGCTCATTTTTATCGAAGTAAGATACCGTAAAAATAAAGATTTTGGTGGTGCCGCAGCTAGCGTTACCCCAAAAAAACAACAGCGAATCATCAAAGCTGCACTAGCATATCAACAACAAAATGCTCCCCAATCGTCTATGCGTTTTGACGTGGTTGCCGTAGAAGGTGATAATATGGATATAAATTGGGTAAAGAGTGCATTTGATGGGTTTTAGTTACTTATAAATCTATAAAAAGACACCCCCCTACTTTAGCGAGCTTACCGTTTGTTGTTTAAACGGATAACTCGATTATGTCGCCGTTTTTTGGCGACGTGTTTTAGTTTGGTAAAGACATAAAAGAATAAAACATGAACAATTCGCGCATCGACTTCTTTAGAGAAGCCGCTCCCTATATTGATAAACATCGTGGCAAGATATTTGTCATTGCATTTGCAGGTGAGGTTATCGAGTGTGCAGAATTCTCACAACTCATACAAGATATTGCCATTCTCTCTGCTTTAGGAACTCAAGTGGTATTAGTGCATGGCGCACGACCGCAAATAGATGCTACTTTAGAAAAATTAGACCACGAAATTCAAGTGGTTGATGATATGCGCATTTCTGATGATGTCACCTTGCAAGTTGCCAAAGAAGCTATCGGCGCATTAAGAGTCGAAATCGAAAATCAGCTCAGCCATGCCTTAAGTACACCGCCAGTCATCAATGAAAGTTTAGGGGTATTATCGGGCAACTTTATCACAGCGCAACCATTAGGTATTCACAATGGAACTGACTTCCAACATACCGGTACTGTAAGAAAAATAAATGCCAAGCTGATTAAGCAACTGACTAATTCAGGTAGTATCGTTTTATTGTCATCCTTAGGTTTTTCACCCTCTGGAGAAGCGTTTAATCTACGCTTTGAAGATGTGGCTAGTTTCGCTGCAAAATCATTACAAGCAGATAAGCTCATATTTTTACATACTGATCCTGCAACGACGACTATCGATGTTGATTTACAAGAACTGGATGAATTCATCGAAGAACATCAAGCCCAAACTAAATTGCTTAATCACATTAAAACTGCGATGCAAAATGGTGTCGAACGCGTTCATTTAATCAGTACTGAAACTACAGATGGTTTATTGTTAGAACTGTATACCCGTGACGGAATTGGCACCATGTTTAATGCCAGCCAATACGAGAATATTCGTCCTGCAAAAATCGATGACGTTAGTGGCATTATAGATTTAATCGAACCCTTGGAAGCTAAAGGTGTTCTTATTAAACGCTCACGCGAACAACTAGAACTCGAAATCGAAAATTTTATTGTCATAGAGCGTGATAAAAAAATCATTGCTTGCACAGCTTTGTATACACATCCTGAAAATGCTATTGGAGAACTGGCGTGTCTCGCTGTTCATGCAGATTATAAGGGAGGCTCAAGAGGTGACAGATTATTACGTCATGTTAGTCAAAAAGGATTAAAACAAAGTCTTAGACAAATTTTGGTGTTGACGACCCAATCCACAGACTGGTTTATTGAACGTGGATTTGTACTTGGAGTGATTGATGATTTACCAGAGCAGAAAAAGTCTTTATATAACTTTCAGCGTAACTCAAAGATTCTGTTGAAACCTATAGGTATTAGAACCTAATTTACTTATATATAAAAAAAAAGACACCCCCCTACTTTTGAGCATTTTTAAAAATGGCTAAAAGTAGGGGGGGTGTCTTTTAGAATGTTTTATCCTATTTACAAGCTTGCTTTAACAGCCATAACGCATAAAGCCATTAATGTACCAGGCAAAATACCTAATGCTATAACTGCCAGACCATTTGCACTGATCAGCACATTAAAATCAAGCCCAGCTTTAGCAGGTTCTAATAATTTACCTGCACCATCTTTTTCGTCAGGCTGATCAAAGTACATCAGTTTTATTGCACGTAGGTAATAGTAAGCACCTACTACAGACATCACCACTGCAATTACTGCGAGCCATACTAAATCAGCAGAAACTACCGCTTGAATTACTGATAGCTTTGCGTAAAAACCGACTGTTGGAGGTACGCCCGCCATTGAGAATAAAAAAAGCAGCATCATAAATGCATACCAAGGATGTCTCGTACTTAAACCTTTAAGATCATTCAACTGATCTGCCTCATAACCTGTACGACTAAGCAAAATAATGATCGCAAAACCACCTGCTGCGATAATGGCATAGGTAATTATGTAGAACATTGAAGCAGCATAACCTAGCTCGCTACCTGCAAGAATACCTAGTAAAACAAAACCCATGTGTGAAATTGTTGAATAAGCAAACATACGTTTAATATTGGTTTGCGCAATCGCAACGATATTACCAATAATAAATGATAGCGCCGCCAACATTGATAATATTTGTTGCCAACCTTGTACCATCTCGCCAAGCCCTTCAACCAGCAAGCGTATGATCATTGCAAAAGCGGCTATTTTGGGTGCCGTACCCAAGAACAATGTCACAGCTGTTGGCGAACCGTCATACACATCGGGAATCCACATTTGGAATGGCACAACGCCTAATTTGAATCCTAGCCCAACGATAATGAATGCTAAACCAAGCAGTAGGCCTATGTTCTGCATCACTTCATGATTACCCATGTAAGCCGCAATATGATCAATATGTAAACTGCCTGATACGCCGTAAATTATTGACATACCGTAAAGCAACATGCCTGATGCGATTGCTCCTAACACAAAATATTTCATTGCAGCTTCTGAGGCTCTTCCGTTGTCACGACGGAAAGCAACCAAGGCATACATTGCTAGTGATAGCAGCTCCAAACCCAAATAGATGAGTAGCATGGTTTTCGCAGAAATCATAATCATCATGCCTAACACTGCAAACAAACCTAAAGTGAAGTATTCACCTTTATACATTTCGCGTGAAAATAAATACGGTCTCGAATAGACAAACACACCCGCAGTAATTAATAACACAGCTACTTTTAGTATTTGGGCCATGGGATCTAACACAAACATATCACTAAACGTGGTGATGCTTTGCTTACCTGTCACCTGCGCAGCTTCTGCCAAATAAATATCATTAAAGCCTGCGATAACTAGACCTGCTGTAATAAGTAAAACTGCTTGTGAAAGCACATAGGTAATGAAGCGTTGAGAATCCTTTAAAAATAGATCAATCAAAAGCACAAGGCCAGTACCTATAAGTAGGAATATCTCAGGTATTGCAGGGGCAAAATCTGGCACTGCGAATTGCATTGGTATTAATGTTGAAGTCAGCATATTATTTCCTACCGTCCTACCAATTTACTGGTTGTGGCTTGTTCGATGACGTGCACCAAAGAATCGTTCATCACATGAATCAATGGTTGTGGCCAAAGACCAACTAAAATCACAAAAAATGCCAACACACCTAGAATGAATGTTTCGCGCTTATTGATATCTGTCAAGGCCGCAACATTGTCATTAGCAACTGCACCAAAAATAACACGTTTCACAAGCCAAAGGGTATAAGCCGCACCAACAATCAAAGTCGTTGCTGCTAAGAATGCAATCCAAAAGTTCGCTTTGAAGCTAACCAAAATTACCATGAACTCACCGATAAAACCTGAAGTTCCCGGTAAGCCTGTATTCGCCATTGAGAATAAAACGAAGAACGCTGCAAACCATGGCATTTTATTTGATACACCACCGTATGCGGTTATTTCACGTGTATGCATACGGTCATATAAAACACCAATACACAAGAACATCGCGCCTGAAATAAAACCGTGCGAAATCATTTGCATCATCCCACCCTGCAAACCCATTAAAGTGCCTTCGCTACTACCTGTATTTGCTACGATTGGGAACAAGACAAAAATACCCAAAGTAACAAAACCCATATGCGCGATTGATGAATAAGCCACCAGCTTTTTCATGTCGCTTTGTACAAGTGCAATGAAACCAATATAAACCACTGCCGTTAATGACATGAAAATCACTAACCAAGCGAGTTCACTAGAAGCATCTGGAACCATGGGTAAAGAGAATCGTAAGAAACCATAGCCGCCAATTTTCAACATGACAGCAGCCAGAATAACTGAACCACCAGTAGGTGCTTGTACGTGAGCATCTGGTAACCAAGTATGTACTGGCCACATCGGTACTTTCACACCAAAAGCGATTAAGAATGATAGAAAAATCAAAATTTGAGGCGTCATTCCCAATTTAACATCATGCAAATCTGCAATCGCAAAACTATCTGCTTGCGAAAACATATAAAGCAGGCTCACCAACATGAATACTGAACCAAAGAAGGTATATAAGAAGAACTTAATCGTAGCGTAAATACGATTATCTCCACCCCAGATACCAATAACGATAAACATTGGTATCAACATGGCTTCAAAGAACACATAAAACAGAATTGCATCTTGAGCCGCAAACACGCCATTGATGATGCCTTCCATAATTAGGAAAGCAGCCATGTATTGTGCAGGCTTATTTTTAATCACTTCCCAACCAGCTAATACAATCAATACGGTAATAAACGTATTCAACAATATCAGTGGCATGGAAATACCATCCACGGCTAGATGATAATTAATCTTAAACGATTCGATCCATGGCATTAATTCCACAAATTGCATTTGATAGCCAGTTGAATTAAATCCAGTCCATAATGAAAGGCTGATTAAAAATGTAATCGCACTAACAGCCAGCGCTAAAGGACGCGGTGCAAATTTATCACCTGCGAAAAGCACAACCAAGCCACCAATAATAGGTAACCAAATTAGGACGCTAAGCAAATAACCATCAAACATACTTAGCTCCAAAAATTAACCAACTCATAATTGCGAGCACACCAATAATGATTGAAAACGCATAGTGATATAAATAACCCGATTGCATATGTCGGACAATTGATGAAATCCATCCTGTAAACTTCGCCGTTCCATTCACCATCAATCCATCGATTAAGAATTTATCGCCAGCTGACCATAATCCTTTTCCTAATGAAAGTGCACCATCTGCAAACACCGCCATATTGAATTCATCAGCAAAATATTTCTTATCTAGCAAAGTATGAATCGGACGAAGCTTGTCGTAGGCCATTCGTGCAATAACCGGTTTTTTCATATAGATAAAGTAAGCGCTTGCTAGACCGCCCATTGCTAACCAGAATGGAGGCATCATGATGCCATGCAGTACAAACTTAAATACCCCATGATAGCTGTCTTTGATAGTTGCCATTGCAGGATGATTCGCATCAACATGAATGACCCCATTAAAGAAATCACCCACAACCATTGGATTCATTAAATAACCGGTTAAGACCGCAGGAACTGCTAAAGCAATTAATGGCCAAACCACAACTTTAGAAGGTTCGTGAAGATGTGACTTTGTGTGGTCATCCATACGTTCTTCACCATGGAACACTAAAAAGAACATACGGAAACTATAAAATGCGGTGACAAACACACCCAGCAACACCATCCAATAGGCATAAGTTGAACCCGTAATATTTGAAGCATGAACCGCTTCAATAATTAAATCTTTGGAGAAGAAACCTGAAAAGAATGGGAATCCTATAAGTGCCAATGATCCAATTAAAGACGTCCAATAGGTAATTGGCATATATTTCTTTAAACCGCCCATTTTACGAATATCTTGCTCGTGATGCATCGCAATAATCACAGAACCTGCAGCTAAGAATAACAACGCCTTAAAGAACGCATGCGTCATCAAATGAAAGACAGCTGCGCTGTATGCTGATGCGCCAAGCGCTACAGTCATATAACCTAACTGAGACAATGTCGAGTATGCAACTACGCGCTTAATATCATTCTGCACAATACCAATCAATCCCATAAAGAATGCAGTTGTCGCACCGATGATCAAAATCATACTTAACGCAGTATCCGACATTTCAAAAATAGGTGACATACGCGATACCATGAAGATACCCGCGGTAACCATCGTTGCCGCATGAATCAATGCCGAAATTGGTGTCGGACCTTCCATAGAATCAGGGAGCCAAACGTGTAATGGAACTTGAGCAGATTTACCCATTGCTCCAACAAATAAACCGATCGAAATGACACTCACCAACAACCATTCAGTATCAGGTAATATCTGCATAGTCACTTCAGCTAACTCAGGCAATTTTGCAAATACTTCTCTGTAATCTAGTGAGCCTGTATAAGACCAGATCGCAGCAATTCCTAATAAGAAACCAAAGTCACCCACACGGTTAACCAAGAAGGCTTTCATATTGGCGAAGATCGCCGTATCGCGAGTAGACCAGAACCCAATTAGAAGATAAGAAACCAAGCCTACTGCTTCCCAACCGAAGAATAACTGCATAAAGTTATTTGACATAACCAGCATCAGCATCGAGAAAGTAAACAATGAGATATAAGAGAAGAAACGTTGATAGCTGTTATCTCCACCTCGGCTGTCTTCGGGCCAATTATGTTTATCGTCTTCCATATAACCGATGGTGTATATATGCACCATCAATGATACAAATGTAACCACAACCATCATCATCGAGGTGAGTCGATCAATCATGAAACCGACGGCAATTTTAGTATTGCCAATTTGCGCCCATGTATAAACATCACCATAGAAAGTATTGCCATCAATACCAACGTGCTTTAACACAACGAATGACAATACACACGAGATAGCAACACCAAGAATAGTAATTGTATGCGCGCCTTTACGACCAATCACACTACCAAATAAGCCAGCTATTATTGAACCAACAAGTGCAGCTAAAGGAATAGCTAAATAGATTGTTTCCATTTCTAGTCCCCCTAACCTTTCATCTGATCTAGTTCTTGAACATTTATCGTTCGACGATTACGGAATACCGTAATCAGTATTGCTAGACCAATTGCTGCTTCAGCAGCAGCAACGGTAAGTATGAAAAATACAAAAACTTGACCAGCCATATCACCCAAGTAATGTGAAAAAGCAATGAAATTTAGGTTCACCGCCAGTAGCATTAATTCGATACACATCAATAAAATAATCATGTTTTTTCGGTTGATGAAAATGCCTGCAACACTGATTGAAAACAGTATCGCACCAACAATTAAGAAATGAGATAAAGGAATCATGATCTCTCCTCTTGTCTTGTTGAGGTTCTTTTTTCGGAGTCCATTTTCACCACACGTAAACGGTCTGATTTTCTTGTACGAACTTGCTCGCCTTGATTCTGTTTTTTAACCCCTTCACGACGTCGTAACGTCAAAGAAATTGCCGCAATAATTGCCACCACCAAAATCACCGCTGCAATTTCAAATGGATACATATATTCGGTATATAAAATTTCACCTAGCGCTTTTGTATTATCAATGCTCAATGGTGCAGGTTCAGGTATTGCCCTATCAAAGGTGCTGGATTTCATCACAAAAATCATCTCAGCCACAACAATCACTGCGACCAACAAACCCAATGGTAGATAGCGCACCATGCCCTCTTTTAGAGTATCAATTTTGATATCGAGCATCATGATGACAAACAAAAACAACACCATCACAGCACCAACATAAACCAGTACTAATACAACGCCCAAGAATTCAGCTTCGAGTAAGACCCATGTCGCAGCACTCGTAAAGAATGCAAGAATAAGATACAAAGCTGCATAAACAGGATTTCTCGCGGTCACAACACCCACAGCAGATGACAAAGTAATCACTGCAAACAGATAAAATATGAATAATTCTAAAGTCATATAAATTAAGGCCTATTTATAAGGTGCATCAGCTGCTTTTCGTTTAGCAATTTCAGCTTCGTGTTTGTCACCAAAAGCTAATAATTCTTCTTTAGTGATAACGTTTTTACCGCGTTCTTCAAAGTGGTATTCAAATATATGCGTTTCAACAATGGCATCGACTGGGCAAGCTTCTTCACAAAAACCACAGTAAATACATTTAAAGAAATCTATATCGTATTTAGTCGTGCGTCGTGTCCCATCGGGTCGCTCTTCCATTTCAATATCAATGGCTAAGGCAGGGCAAACTGCCTCACACAACTTACAAGCGATACATCTT
Source organism: uncultured Cocleimonas sp. (assembly GCA_937974135.1). Lineage (GTDB taxonomy): Bacteria > Pseudomonadota > Gammaproteobacteria > Thiotrichales > Thiotrichaceae > Cocleimonas. The sequence continues at coordinate 9,334 of CALJIH010000286.1, forward strand.
TCTTGCCCATTAGGGTAACGACGAAGCGCATGATGACCACGAAAACGTGGTGACATTGGTGTTTTTTGCTCAGGATATTGAATCGTAACTTTACGTTTAAAAAGATACTTACCGGTAATACTCAAACCTTTAAATAATTCAAACAAGGTAAAAGATTTGACGAAATGAGTCATAGATCTAAACATCGTACTTACCTCTTTTCGTAAACGCATTATTATCAGAGCAATTTGAAAATGGATAAAAGTGGGTGGGTGTCTTTTTCATGTATTTATTTATGCTTACAGCCATGGTTGCCACCCGTATGCGATCGCAATACCAATACCAAATATCCAAACAAGCGTAACTGGAATAAGAATTTTCCAACCTAAACGCATGATTTGGTCATAACGGTAACGTGGGAATGTTGCTCTGAACCATAAGTAACAGAACAGGAAGAACATGGTTTTTAGCAGTAACCAATGAAAACCGTCACCAAATATAAAACTTAAAATAGGTGTATCCGCAAAAGTATTGCCAAATGGAGACAACCAACCACCAAAGAATAATAAAGCGGTTAACGTAGAAATCAGGATCATGCTTGCATATTCAGCAAGGAAGAATAAAGCAAACGCCATGCCGGAGTATTCAACATGGAAACCAGCGACGATTTCTGATTCACCTTCAGCAACATCAAATGGAGCACGATTGGTTTCAGCAACACCAGAAATAAAGAACACGACAAATAAACCACAGAGAGGGAATACATTCCAACCGAGTAAACCGCCGCCTTGCGCCTTAACAATTTCAGTAAGGTTTAGGCTTCCTGATACCATCAGTACGCCAACTAGAGCAAAGCCCATCGCGATTTCATAGGAAACTACCTGTGCTCCCACACGTAACGAGCTCAAAATTGCGTATTTAGAGTTTGATGCCCAACCGGCTAAAATAATACCAAATACATCAAGCGAATTAACCGCAAGAATCAGTAGCAACCCCGCATTTACATTAGCTAAAACACCACCATCCCAAAATGGAATCACAGACCATACGGCCAAAGCTGGTGCCAATGCCAGCATAGGGGCAATAAAGAACACAACCTTGCTTGATTTTGTCGGAGTAATGATCTCCTTAAACATCAATTTAACAGTATCTGCTATGGGTTGAAGCCAACCTTTAGGTCCTACTCTATTTGGACCCATGCGCGATTGCATGTAACCAATTACTTTTCTTTCAGCGAATGTCGTGTATGCAACTGCCAAAATAAGTGGCAACATTATGGCCACGATTTTCAGCATTATCACAATAAATGCCGACAACCCTTCTGGCAAAAAACTGTTTAAAAATGTAGTTAAAGTTTCCAATTTATATCCGTTTTCTCTTCACTTAATGCCTGTAAGTTCATTTATAAAGTAATGACAATTTCACCAAAAGCAGAGCCTAAGAGTCCGCTTGATTTTGTTCCTGCCATTAACAAAGCACAGCCATCAGGAATCATTTCATTCACAACAAGTGGCATTTCAACCATCACTCCACCTTGTTTCACTTGTACTTTTTGCTCATCAGCAGATAACGCCTTAGCTAAACCTAACTTCTTAATTTCATCTGTATTCAGTTGAACAGCTTGGTGATCTGGTTGACTATCTTGGAGTGCTTTTGCCCTGCGTACTAGTGAATCACAAACGTATTCACCAACTTCACCAATACGTTGTAATGATTTAACGTTTACTGAATCATGTTCTGCGAACAATCCTGTTGTTTCAAATTTAGGCGTGTCTTCTGCTTTATCACAAAGTTCTTTTAGTTCATCACGAACATCTCTAGAACTAACATAATCGAAACCCTTAACATCTAAATGATTACCTAATACACGTAATATTTTCCACGCAGGACGTGCATTTTCGTAACTTTTAGAAGCTGCTTTAAAGCTCTGCCATGTTCCTTCGATATTGACAAAAGTTCCTGAAGTCTCTGAGTAAGCAGCACTTGGCAAGATGACATCTGCATTAGACAACATCTTTTTATTCGCATATGGAGTAACCGCTATTACAGAATCGGCTTGGTTAAGAGCGGCTAGTGCTTGTTGTGGATTATCAGCATCTGCTTCCAGTTCAACGTCTAACAAGAAGTAAATTTTCTTCGGGTGGTTTAACATCTCCGAAGCATTTTTCCCAATTTCGTTTACCGCTTGTCCTGCTTCTTTTCTGTGAGGCACCAAACCCGCTATCCATGCACCAGAGGTATTTGCAGCTCCTCCGACAAACCCAAAGTTTGCACCTGTGTTTGTTGCTAGAACGTGTGCTAAAACACGTAATGTTGAATAAGCTGGTAACTGCTCTGCGATACTACCGATAAAAACACATGGATTTTTTGCATTCATCAAGTTTTCAGCAAATGCTTTAGCACTCTTATTCGCACGAACACTTTTAAATAAATCTTTTAAGCCAGCCGGAATTTTTTTCTTGCTAAGCGTAAAGCTAGCTTTAGTTATTAAAGTTAATTGAGTAACCATTTCGCTTGGACTAGCAATGATTTGTTCTGTCACATCATAATTAAACGATAACTCACGTGGATTGAGCGTATAAACTTTTGCTCCATTTAAAGCCGCTTTACGAATTCTATGGTTGATCATTGGTTGTTCTTTACGAACATTTGATCCAATTAACATGACTGCATCAGCATTTTCTATATCCGCAATACTCATTCCTAAATTCGGAAATAAATCAGTATTTTCTTGATCATGAAAGTCAATTTGTCGGAGACGATGATCAATATTGTTAACACCAATGCCACGCATCAGCTTTTGTAACAAGTACTGTTCTTCAACGGTTGCTCTAGGAGAAGCAAGAACACCAACTGAATCAGGGTTTACCTCTTGCAGCATAGTGGCAGCTGTTTCTAGTGCTTCGCTCCAATCAACCTCTTTCCAGATTCCATTTTTCTTAATCATCGGCGATTTCACACGATCTTTCGCGTAAACGCCTTGATAGCTAAAACGATCTCGATCCGAAATCCAACACTCATTAATACTATCGTTATCACCAGCGATAACTCTTACTAGTTTATTCTTGAATGTATGCAAACGAACATTTGAGCCAACACTATCATGCGATCCGATACCTTCTGATTGCAGCATTTCCCATGATCTTGATTGATAACGAGAAGGCTTTGCAGTCAACGCTCCTACAGGACAGATATCAATTATGTTTCCAGAGAGCTCAGAGTCCAGACTCTTTTCCACATAAGTACCGATTTCCATGCGGTCACCACGTCCGGTAGCTCCCAACTCCCTCATTCCTGAAATTTCTTCACCAAAACGAACACAACGCGTGCATTGAATACAGCGTGTCATTTCAGTAGAAACTAATTCACCGATATCTTTATCAACTACAACTCGTTTTATTTCTTGGAAACTAGAACTGTCCCCACCAAAAGCCATGGATAAGTCTTGCAACTCACACTCACCACCCTGGTCACAGATCGGACAATCCAATGGATGATTTATCAACAAAAACTCCATTGTATCTTTTTGCGCAGTTAAGGCTTTTTCAGATTTAGTCCAAACCTTCATGCCATCCATTACAGGTGTTGCACAAGCGGGTAAAGGTTTAGGTGCTTTTTCAACCTCAACCAAACACATCCGACAATTTGCCGCTACAGTTAGTTTGTTATGGTAGCAAAAACGCGGAATGTGGATATCAGCAGCATCAGCAACTTGAATCAACATCGAGCCAGCTTTAGCCTTGTGCTCAATATCATTGATACTTATCGTGACTAAGTTATCTTCAGCATTTTTATTTGTTTTACTCATTTTACATCCACCATAGAACAGCCGTTCTCAACATAGTGAACAAATTCTTCTCTGAAGTTTTGTATAAAACTCCAAACTGGCATTGCAGCGGCATCTCCTAGAGCACAGATAGTTCTGCCTTCAATTTTATGCGCTACCTCATCTAAGCGGTCTATATCTTCTAAGGTACCTTTACCTTCAACGATTCTGCATAGCATGCGGTACAACCAACCTGTACCCTCTCTACAAGGAGTACATTGACCACATGACTCAGAAAAGTAAAAACGCGAAATACGTTGTAAAACCTTTACCATATCGGTGGTTTCATCCATCACGATTACTGCACCAGACCCAAGGTAAGAACCTGCTTTTTGAATAGTATCGTAATCCATGGTGAGGTCCATCATCACCTCACCTTTCAATACAGGTACAGAGGAACCACCGGGAATTACTGCTTTCAGCTTGTTACCATTTCGAATACCACCTGCCATTTCGATTAAATCTTTAAATGGCAAACCCATCGGTACTTCAAAATTACCTGGATTATTTAAATGACCAGAAACTGAGAATAACTTCTCACCGCCTGACCCTTCAACACCCATGTCTTTGAACCATTCGGCACCACCGCGTAAAATAGCAGGGATTGAGGATAAACTTTCAGTATTGTTTATTGTTGTCGGACGACCATATAACCCAAACCCCGCTGGGAAAGGTGGCTTAAATCGCGGCTGTCCTTTTTTACCTTCGAGCGATTCGAGTAATGCTGTTTCTTCGCCACATATATATGCACCTGCACCTAATGTGCCATACAACTCAAAGTCTACCTTACTCTTTAGAATATTTTTGCCCAAATAACCTGCTTCATAGGCTTCTTTAACGGCTTGTTCAAAGCGAATAAATGGCTCATCCATCCATTCACCACGCATGTAGTTGTATCCAACTGTGGCACCGATACAATATCCCGCAATTGCCATACCTTCTACAAGTGCATGCGGATTGAAACGATGAATATCTCGATCTTTACAAGTACCTGGCTCCGACTCATCTGAATTACACACAATGTATTTTTGCCCAGGCATATTGCGTGGCATAAAGCTCCACTTTAAACCTGTTGGGAAACCAGCACCGCCTCGTCCTCTTAATCCAGATTCTTTGATTTGCTCAATCACTTCAACGGGGTCAGTTTTTTCTTTAAGAATTTTTTCCCAAGCTTGATAACCACCAATTTTACGATAGTTCTCTAATGAGTATGGCTCATCTTTGAATTGCTTAGTCGTGAAACAAACTTGATCAACCATTAGCTTGTCTCCTTCTTATGTAGCGTGCCATTTTTTCTAGCACTTTCGAGTAATGCATCAACTTTTTCTTTGGTCAAATTCTCATGATAAACATGATTAAGCTGCATCATAGGTGCACCACAACAAGCAGCCAAACATTCTTCTTCTATCTTGAAGAAAAACTCACCATCAGGTGTTGATTCTCCCATTTTAATCCCTAAACGCTCTTCGATGTGATCAACGATTTCATCAGAACCATTCAACATGCATGACACATTTGTACATACAGAAATACTATTCTTTGCGGCTGCTTTTTCATCCAATTCATACATCGAGTAAAAACTAGCAACCTCATAAACCGCAATCTTTGGTAGGTCCATGTATTCAGCAACTGCATCCATTTTTTCTGTAGATATATAATGATCTTCATGCATTACCGCACGCAAAGCTGCCAAAAGAGCAGATTGTGATCGATCTTCTGGAAAACGAGCGATCCACATATCAATATCATCACGCTCGTGCTTTGACAGAATAGTAGCAGTCTGTTTATTAGAACCAGCCATTACCTATCCACCTCGCCAAATACTATATCCATCGTACCTATCACTGTTACCACATCAGCCAACATATGGCCTTTTGTTAATTCATCCATCGCCGACATATGCGCGAAACCTGGTGCTCGCACTTTTAAGCGATAAGGTTTATTTGCACCATCAGAAACCACATAACAACCAAACTCACCTTTAGGATGTTCTATCGCTGCATACGCTTCACCTTCTGGCAAACAATAACCTTCGGTCGCTAATTTAAAGTGATGGATCAATGCTTCCATATCACCTTTCATATCTTCACGCTTTGGTGGTGTGATCTTATGATCATCATGCATAACCGGGCCTGGATTCGCACGCAACCAATCCACACATTGCTTGATGATCTTGTTTGACTGGCGGAACTCTTCCATGCGCACCAGATAACGATCGTAGCTATCACCATTGGTACCAACCGGAATATCAAAATCCAATTGATCGTACATGGCGTATGGTTGTTTCTTGCGGAGATCCCACTCTACACCTGAGCCACGTAGCATTGCACCAGTTAAACCTAACTGAAGCGCTCGTTCTGGACTTACTATGCCGATATCAACCAAACGTTGTTTCCAGATTCGATTATCGGTTAACAAGGTTTCGTATTCATCGACACATTTTGGAAAACGATTGGTAAAGTCCTCAATAAAATCTAGAACGCTACCTCCACGATTATCATTTAATCGCTTTATATCTGCATCGCTATGCCATTTAGATTTTTCATGCAATGGCATCACATCAGGAATATCACGATAAACACCACCAGGACGATAATACGTAGCATGCAAACGCGCACCAGATACTGCTTCGTAGACATCCATCAAATCTTCACGTTCACGGAATGCATACAAGAACATTGTCATAGCACCAACATCAAGTCCGTGAGCACCTATCCATAGCAAATGATTAAGTATTCTGGTAATTTCATCAAACATGGTACGGATGTACTGCGCTCGTATTGGCGCTTCTATACCCAGCATTTTCTCAAGCGCTAAAACATAACCGTGTTCATTACACATCATTGATACATAATCGAGTCGATCCATATAACCAATGCTTTGATTGTAAGGTTTGCTCTCAGCTAACTTTTCTGTACCACGATGCAATAAACCGACATGCGGATCGGCACGTTGTATTACCTCGCCATCCATCTCCAAGACTAATCTGAGAACACCATGTGCGGCCGGATGAGCAGGTCCAAAATTTAAGGTAAAGTTACGAATTTCAGGCATGATTATTTTTCAACCTCATTCGTATTATTTGCTTCATTTTCAGCATCTCTTGTAAATCTACCGTCTTCTCGAATGATTCGAGGTACCAGAGTTCTTGATTCGATGGATACTGGCTCATAAACAACGCGTTCTTGTTCTTCGTCGTAACGCATTTCAACTTGGCCAATCAAAGGAAAGTCTTTTCTAAATGGGTGACCAGAGAAACCATAATCAGTCAAAATTCTGCGTAAATCAGGATGACCGTTAAACATAATTCCAAACAGATCAAACGCTTCGCGCTCGAACCAATTTGCAGAACTCCATATTTCAGTCACAGAATCTATTAGTGGGAACTCATTATCATCGCAAAAAGTTTTAACACGAATACGTTGATTATTTTTTACAGAAAGCAGATGACTTACAACAGCAAAACGCTTACCTTCAAATTCAGGTTTATCAGCATCCAATTCGCTATCATCGAATGAGAATTCGCGCTTTACTCCTCGAGTAAAGCCACTACCGCCAACATCCCATTCTGAATCACCGTAACTTAAATAATCAACACCGCACACATCGGTTAATTGTTCAAAAGAACAAGCTTCATCATCTCGTAGAAAAGTAGATACTTCAATTAAATCTTGGGGGGCAATTTCCACCGTCAATTCGTTTAATGCTATTTCAGCTTTCAGAAGTTTTGAAGCTAATGCTCCAGTAAGATGAGCACTTAAGGCTTGTAAAGAATTGCTCATTAGGCACTATCCTGTCTTGCAATAGTATTGGTATTCTTGATTTTGTTTTGCAACTGAATAATACCGTAAAGCAAGGCTTCGGCTGTTGGTGGACAACCAGGCACATAGACATCAACAGGTACAATGCGATCACAACCGCGAACAACCGCATATGAATAATGATAATAACCACCACCATTTGCACAAGAACCCATTGAAATTACCCAGCGTGGTTCAGCCATTTGGTCATAAACTTTACGCAGTGCTGGTGCCATTTTATTCGTCAGTGTTCCTGCAACAATCATTACATCTGATTGACGTGGACTTGGGCGGAATAGAATCCCAAAACGGTCCATATCGTAACGTGAAGCGCCCGCTTGCATCATTTCAACAGCGCAACAAGCAAGACCAAAAGTCATTGGCCACATGGAACCGGTTCTAGCCCAGTTTATTAATTTATCAGCACTTGTAGTTACAAAGCCCTGAGATAATTTACCTTCTATTCCCATTCTAAGGCTCCTTTTTTCCACTCATAGATGAAACCTATGATGAGAATTCCAAGAAATACAGCCATAGAAATTAATCCGAACAATCCAATTTTATCTAGCACGATTGCCCAAGGGAATAAGAATGCAATTTCTAAATCAAATATAATGAAAAGAATGGCTACTAGATAATAACGCACATCGAATTTCATACGTGCATCGCCAAATGCTTCAAAACCACATTCAAACGGAGAATTCTTTGCTTCATCAGGGCGATGCGGAGACAATAAACTGCCTAAAATTAGCATAAAAATCGCCAACCCAAACCCAACACCTAAAAAAACAAGAACTGGTAAATACTCAGCAAGCATAACTTTCCTTCGAGTCAAATTTTTATATTTAACGCTCGCAAAAAATTGACGTTCACGACGTTAATTTAAAAGGGCAAATATAACGTTTATGCAATGACTTAACAATAATTCATAACATTATTTTTGAATTTTATTTGGTTATTAATTTGTTCAATTAAGTTAATAAATTAACATCGTTTTTATAAATACTTCAATT
>CALJIH010000287.1 GCA_937974135.1 uncultured Cocleimonas sp.
GCAATTCCACAACCATTGATTCCACCACCGATAATAAAAATATCGTGATCGATTTGGGTGCTTTCTGGAGAGTCGTTTTTATTATCACTATTCATTATTTATAGGTGTAGATACATCATTGAATTGTTATAGTTGGCTTCTATTTATTAGCCCATTATATTAGCCATTTTTTATAGACAGCCCATATGAATACTATTAAACAAGAAGATTTTATCACTAGCATCGCCGATGCGTTGCAATTTATATCATATTATCACGGTGAAGACTTTATTAAAGCCGTAACTAAGGCTTGGGAGCAGGAAGAATCGCCAGCTGCTAAAGATGCATTAACGCAAATTCTGGTTAATTCGCGAATGTGTGCACAAGGCCAGCGACCGCTATGCCAAGATACCGGAATTGTGGCTGTATTCGTGCATGTCGGCATGGATGTGAAATGGGATAAGACCAACATGGATATCCAAGAAATGGTCAATGAAGGTACCCGTCGTGCCTATATGCATCCGGATAATAAACTCCGCGCCTCAATTATGGCTGATCCCCTAGGAGCGCGTAAAAACACCAAAGACAACACCCCAGCTGTGGTGCACGTTAGTAGTATTAAAGGCGATAAGATTGAAGTTGAGTTGGCTGCAAAAGGCGGCGGCTCTGAAAACAAATCAAAAATGGTAATGTTGAATCCAAGTGATTCACTGGTGGATTGGGTCGTCAAAACTGTTCCTACGATGGGTTCTGGTTGGTGTCCGCCGGGCGTTTTAGGTATCGGTGTTGGTGGTACTGCGGAAAAAGCCGCTTTATTAGCTAAACAATCATTGATGCAAGATATCGATATCCACGAACTGCGCGAACGTGGTCCGCAAAACCGTGTGGAAGAGTTGCGCTTAGAAATTATGGATGCTGTGAATAACTTGGGCATTGGCGCTCAAGGTTTAGGTGGTTTAACCACTGTGCTTGATGTCAAAATCAATGATTATCCAACACACGCCGCATCTTTGCCTGTGTGTATGATTCCAAATTGTGCCGCGACACGTCATGCACACTTCAAACTAGATGGTTCTGGTCCCGCAGTATTAACGCCACCTGATAGCAGTGTTTGGCCTGATATTAGTTACGAGCCAGGCGAATCCTCTAAACAAGTCGATATCAACAATATTACTCCAGAAGAAGTACAAAGTTGGAAACCAGGTGATGTATTGTTGTTAAACGGCAAAATCCTCACAGGTCGCGATGCCGCGCATAAACGCATGACGAGCATGTTAGATGCTGGTGAAGAACTTCCTGTCAGCTTAAAAGGAAAATTCATTTACTACGTTGGCCCAGTAGATCCTGTTCGTGATGAAGTTGTCGGCCCTGCCGGCCCAACCACGTCGACCCGCATGGATAAATTCACCGAACAAATGCTTGCTGAGACAGGTTTATTAGGCATGATCGGTAAAGCAGAACGCGGCCCCATGGGTATCGATGCAATCAAGAAGCATAAAAGTGTTTATCTCATGGCAGTCGGTGGAGCAGCCTATTTGGTATCGAAAGCTATTGTAGGCGCAAAAGTATTAGCTTTCGAAGAAATGGGAATGGAAGCGATTTACGAGTTCGATGTTAAAGATATGCCAGTCACAGTAGCCGTTGATTCACTCGGTGAATCAGTTCATAAAACAGGACCAGAGAAATGGCAAAAGATCATACTTGAAAAGAAGACTGGGTAAAGATGTTCTAAAAAGTGCCCAGCTTTGTATGAATTCTATTTATCTTTTCAGGCATCGAAAAGATAATACCATTCAAAAGTAGGGGGGTGTATTCGACGAGCTCAACAGAACTGTCTTTTAATGCTTTTAGGATTAATTTTATTGAGTCCTTTTAATTTTTTTCAATTGTACGGGGCCCTGATTCTCAGGCTTCAAACCTTTTATATTTTTATAAAAATCCGCGATAACCTTCATATCGGCATCGATATCACCGCTGGGATGCATGATTTCTGAAAAACCTAATCTTTTCTTGCTCGCATCTACATACGCTAAACAAATGGGTACATCAGCTGCTACGGCAATGCGATAAAAACCACTTTTCCAATATTCTGTTTTTGAGCGTGTCCCTTCAGGCGCGATGGTTAACACCATTTCGTCAGTTTGTTCAAATCTTTTGGTAATTTGTTCGATAAAACCATCTGAGCTTTTTCGGTCTACGGGAATTCCGCCTAATGGGGTAAATAAATAGTGTAACGGCCCCCAAAACATTTGCTTTTTTGCGACCCAATATATTTTGAGTTTTATCGTCCAAAAGGCGAGTAATGATAATGGGAAATCCCAATTGCTTGTGTGGGGTGCACCGATTAGAACGAATTTCTTTTCTTTGGGTAAGACGATATCAAGTTGCCAGCCAAACAGGGCTAATATTTTAGTTGCGAAAAATTTAAGCATGGATTCCTTTTTATAATGCCCCTTCGGCTCAATTCCTTAAAAAGTAGGGGGGTGTCTTTTAAACAGTTACAGTTTATGAATAGGAATTTCGGCTTATTTGAGTAAGCTTCTAAACGCTTCGACCCTTTTTCGATTCACACCGAAGTCCGAATGACCAGTTCGGGATGCAGATCTGACTTCTATGGTTGTTCCATTTTCATCGCTTTCGGGAAAGTAAAATTCCATGTCATCGACAAAACGGAAGATCGCTGATGTACATTCTGCGTGAATATAATCTTCTTCAGAAACAACCACTTTAGTGCGTTTCATCTCACCGAGTAATTTCAAGATTTGTGTTTTGGCTTGTTCAGAATTACCTGGAAAAAGGATAGCCGGAATACCTTGCTTTTCATCGTTTGATTGGCTATTTACACAGTTTGGACTATTCGGGCAGCTACTAAGTTGACCATTGTCGATTCCAAGTTTTGGCATGGTTATGCTGCATCCTGATAAGATTAGAAAACCGAATATAACAATATTAACCGCAATATACTTCATTATTCTTGCAGTTAAGGCTGTTTGTTGCCGATTCTCACAATCTGTTTTTTCATTCGCGTTTGCAAATTTCAGATGTTTGTCCAACATTTGGGAATGATAAAAGTATCTCCTGTTTTAAATTCAATAAAGTCAGAAGGCGGGGTTAAATATTTACTTAATCCGTTTCAGCCAATCATTGACATCAAAACACAATCTGTCAGACTTTTGATTAATGTTTCGATCAATAGAATAAAAAATATAGGTGATAAATGTTCAAGGGTTTATTTAAGTCTGCTTGGAAAAGTGACTCACCGGAAAAACGACTACAGTACATTGATGAAGTTGAGGTGTCCGATTCAAGCAATCAAACGATACTTGAGACCTTAGCAAAAGAAGATGTCGATACATCTGTGCGCCATGCTGCCATGGCTAAGTTAGCCAGTCCTCAGACTTTATTCGAACTTTCACAAACGCATAATGACGATAAAAGCAGGGTGTTTGCTGAAAATGCTTTTCGACAATTGATTCAATCTGAATGCAATTATACGGCAGCTGACTTCAACACATTTGTGAGAAACAATCCGACTGCCGATCTTTTGATAGCAAAATATTGTCCATTGGTAGAAATAAGAAATGAACTCCTGAACAAGCTTGATGAACCTCTGCAGGCGAATAATATCGCTGATATTCCTTACAGTAATTCTCGTGTGATGCTGGCTGAAAATATTAATAGCATCGAGTCGCTAGAAATAGCGCGTAAAAACCTCAAGGGCAAAGATAAAAATGCTGAGAAAATCATCAAAGCTAAAATTGATGCCTATCACGCCCAACAGAAACTTGAATTAGAAAATGCCACCTTAGCCACTTCTATTCGCGAACAGATGGAAGCGCTTGCGAGGTATGTCAATTGGAGTGATGAGATTAAAGTTAAATTCTTTGACTTGAAAAAGACTTGGGAAGAATTTACATTCGTGCCATCCGCAGAAGAACAACGGCTATACACAAGCGCATTTATCAAAGTAGAAGCAGATGTGAAGCACAATATGAGCATAGTGCTATCACAACAAAATCAAAGCAAAATAGTCGCTTCTTTAGAAACAATATGTCAAAAGATAGCGGCTTACTCATTAGATACATTGCTCACAGAAAGTACAAAAATCAATGATGAGCTTAAGGATAAACAATGGCAATTGAGTAAAGAATCTGAAACTTACCCACAGACTGAAAATATTCAACAAAGATTTAAACAAGCCAACGATTCAATCGAGTATGCGCTGAAGCTTAGCCAAGCTGTTAGCAATTTGCAGAAACAACAAGCAGTAAGTGAAATTACTAATAATCACCAAACAAAATTACATCAAAAAGCGAACAATTTATTAGACATAACAAAACGCTCTTTGTGGTCAGATGGTTTTGGTGTTTTAAACGCTGAAAATGAAGCAAACGTAATCGCCAATGATGTATTACAGATCACCCAACAAACACGCAAAGAAGCACAAGATGCTCTTGATAAGCTACACAAAAGAATCAGTAGGCTTTATGGTTTAACGAAACGCGGTGATGTAGGACGGGCGCAAAGAGAATTAGCTGCAGTAAATAAAACTGCTAGCCACTACGAAGGTAAAGAACGTAAAAAGCTGGACGATAGAATTGAAACGCTCACTGTTGAAGTAGATAAAATGGGGGACTGGAAAGATTTTGCCGTTGAACCAAAGTTAATTGAGTTGTGCGAACAGATGGAACGTTTACCAGTACAAGAAAAACAAGCAAAAACCCCGAGTGCAAATAATCTCGCAAAGAAAATCAAAGCCTTACAAGATCAATGGAAAGCCATGGGTAGCTCAGATATCTCTGAATCTTACTGGCCACGTTTTAAAGAAGCCGCGGATATCGCCTATCAGCCCTGTGCTGAATTCTTTGAAAAACGTCGAGAGATTCAACAAGCTAATTTAGAAAAACGTGAGCCGTTCATTACTCAAATGCAAGAGTTATACGATTCGACTGATTGGGATGCTAAACCAGATTATAAAGGGGTGGAAGATAAGATTTCACAGATCATGCAAAGCTGGAAAAAAGTCAAAGATGTCGAACATGGTGGTGGACAAAAGCAATGGGAGAAACTTTGCAAAGTAAAAGATCGAATTAATGAAAAATTGGATATTGAATACGATAAAAATATCAACACTAAACAGGCATTGATAACACAACTCGAGCAAATGTCTGAGTTAGAAGTGAATGAAAAAAATACAGAGCAAACCTTAGATAAACTCAAGTTTACTCAAAACAAATGGAAGCTGATAGGCATTACTCGGCGCAATCAAGATCAAAAAGCGTGGAAAAAATTTAAATTAGCCAGTGATGCAGTCTATGAAAAAATTCAAGGTGTGCGTCAAGAAAAACGCGCTATCGAAGATGAACAAATCGATGCCTATAAAGCGATCCACAAGCAGATTCATCAATTGGCTAAAACCACACAGGATTTAACCGTAACGGATAAAGAATTCGAAGCATTAAAACTGCAATACAAAGACTTACCGCCTTTACCTATGGGTTTATCTGAAAAACTCATCGAACGCTTAGAAAAGGATTATGCAAAAGCCTGTGATGCTTATGCTGGGGCGAAAGATAGATTAAACCAAGCAAAATTGGATAACGAGATTGAAACCTTAGCCAAAAAAGCAGAGCTATGCGCAGAACTTGAACAACTACCTAAAAAAGCCAGCGATAAAGCTATTAAGGCACTTGAAGATAAAATAAATGATCTCGAACTAACAAACAAAGACTATAAGAAACGTTTTACAAAACGGATGAAGAAAGCTCGCAATTCTGATCGTGAAGAATACGCCAAAGCCCGCAGATTATTACTTATTGATAGCGAAATATTGCTAGATATCGAAAGCCCTAAAGAAGATAAGGATATGCGTTTACAAATTCAGTTAGACCGAATGAAATCGCAAGGTATTGGGAATGTAGCGGTAGATAGAGCTTCAGCCTTGGAAGAAATGAAAATTGAATGGTTCTGTATGCCGGGGGCAGAGGCTAAAGTACAGGAGGGGTTTGATAAACGATTCGCCACAATATCCAAGCCAGTCAAAACAAGCAAAAAGTAGGGGGGTGTCTTTTAAACAAGGTTAGAGAATCAAAATGACTAAAGATAAAATTGCCTGTTTATGGTGAATCTAAAGTTTATATTATCTCTAGGATTTCTATTCCTAGTTCTAGGAAGTAACAACCTAACAGCTAAAAGCTTGGTAGATAAACAAGCCGTATTCGATATGCATACCCATTACAAATGGAGCCAAGCTGAAGTCACAACTCCCGAACAGGCATTAGCATTTTTAGACGTTGAAAATATTTCGCATGCCGTAGTTATAGGTAAACCAACCGAATATGCACTCAAATTAAAACGCTTAGCGCCTAAGCGAATTGTGGCTTTTTATGGCCCGTATAAAGATTCGATGGATTGGTTTTTATGGCAACGCAAAGTGAATTTATTACCCAAAGTAGAAGCTGCACTGCAATCTGGGGACTATCAAGGTATCGGCGAAGTGCATATCATTGGTGGAGGTTTTGCCAAACGTTTAGACAGTGCTGAAGTACTTAATGGTTTTCTAAAATTGGCACATAAATACGATGTGCCAATGATGATTCACACTGAATTTTCACAACCAAACTACATGCTAGACATTTGTCAACGCCATCCAAAAAGCAAAATAATTTGGGCACATGCGGGCGCAATTTTGACACCAAAGCAAGTTGATACCGTTATGAGTCAATGCCCAAATGTTTGGAGTGGTATGGCAGCAAGAGACCCATGGCGGTTTATCAATAATCAACATACAGATGAAACAGGTAAGCTATTACCAGAATGGAAAACACTGCTGATTAAATATGCAGATCGTTTTATGGTTGGTTCAGATACCGTGTGGCCTGTTGAAAACTTGGATAGTTGGAACGAAGCAGATACAGGTTGGCAAGAACTCAGTCGATTCTGGACATTTCATCGGGGTTGGTTAGCGCAATTGCCTGATGATGTGGCGATTAAGATTCAACGTGTAAATGCCTTTAAACTCTTTAAGATTGACGAAAAGTAGGGGGGTGTCTTTTTAAGTATTTATTTATCAAATATATATTTAAATTTTAATTGATAAATCTATCAAAATTGCTTGCACAAAATACTTTTCAAAATGAGATTATAGCGTCATTTAAATCTAACTTAGTAAACAATGGAAAATCAATCTCAATTACATAGAATTCTTGTCGTAGGTGGCGGAGCAGGTGGTGCCGAATTAGCTAAAAAACTTGGGCATAAATTAGGTAAACGAAACAAAGCAGAAATTACTTTAATCGATGCAAAAATGACCCATATTTGGAAGCCTTTACTGCATGAAGTAGCAGCTGGCACCTTAGATTCATCAGTCGAAGCAGTGCAATATATGGATCATGCTCATCGTCATCATTACAAATTTCAGCTTGGATTTATGGATAAAGTTGATCGTGAAAATAGGTGTGTCTCTCTAGCACCGACTTTGGACGATGATGGGGATGTGATTATTCCTCGGCGAACCTTTAATTACGATACCCTGATCATCGCTGTAGGTAGTTTAACCAAGCATTTCAATATTGAAGGCGTGGTAGAAAACTGTAAGTTTTTGGACAGTTTAGAAGAGGCTAATAATTTTCAAAAATACCTGATTAGAAAAATGCTACGCGCACAAACGCGCACTGAGGATTTACGCCCAGGTCAATTGCATGTGGCAATTGCAGGTGCAGGAGCCACAGGAATAGAGCTTGCAGCCGAGTTACATGGCGCCACAAAACAGCTTATTGCTTACGGTTTAGATAACATCGAGGCGGGGCGTGATATTAAAATTACCATCATTGAAGCTTCTCCGACAATCTTGCCGGCTTTGCCAGAACGTTTATCCAAAGCAACGCTTCAAGAATTAGATCGATTGGATATTGACGTCTTGACGGATGAGCGTGTAGTGAAAGCTGAAAAAGGCGGTTTACATACGCATACAGGTAAATTTATTCCCGCAGAAACTATGGTTTGGGCAGCAGGGGTGAAAGCACCTAATTTTCTCTCGAAAATTGATGGCTTAGAAAGTAATGAGATTAACCAACTCATCGTTAAAACAACCTTAGAAACCACCAATGATGAGAATATTTTTGCTTTTGGTGATTGCGCTAGTTGTCCTCTAGAAGGAAAAGCAGGTTTTGTCCCGCCACGCGCACAGGCTGCGCATCAACAAGCTTCTTTACTGGTTAAAACTATGCAAAATCGGCTAGCAGGTAAAGCGTTGCCGAGTTACAAGTATGTTGATTATGGCTCCTTAATTAACTTAGGGAAATACAGTACTATTGGAAGTTTAATGGGGAATATGGGACATTGGTCTGGTAGATTGAGTGTAGAAGGTTTTCTGGCGAGAATGGTTTATAAATCATTATACAGAATGCATTTAATTGCTTTGCATGGATACACGCGTGAGATTTTAATGACGATTGCGAACTGGTTAACCAGTCGTGG
>CALJIH010000288.1 GCA_937974135.1 uncultured Cocleimonas sp.
TTTTCAGGATTTGCTTGTCTAAAAATAACCAAATCAAAATTTCGAGCATATTTTGCGATTGTTTTTCTGAGTCCTTTGCCTGCTTCTTGATCAATGATCTTGGTAGAAAATTCAATGCTTTGTTGTTCCGCCTGCAAAGAAAATTCTTGAATACGTTTTTCCGCTTCTTGATAACTAATATTGTATTGAGCGGTTTGATCTTTAACGATCATATGTGACGGTTTTAGGGCAGCTAGTGTTACTGCTGTGAGTCTTGCACGCTGTGTTCTGGCTAAATCAAACGCTGTATTAATGCGTTCTTGATTTGATTTGCCATCATCTAAATATACCAGAATATCTTTGTAAGACATTTAATCCTCTGAGTGTTAACTAAGTTACTTTTTAACTTAGTATACTGTTTTTTAATGATTTATTCTGATCTTGTCAGATAGTTATCTAAATCCAAATGGTCTTAGCCACTTATCTGAAAAATTGTATTTAAACGCTTTGTTTGTTTAAAATTGTATCTATATAAACAAAAATAATGGATAGATTTTATCTACCTTAAAACTATCTATATGAATTCTATCTAACAATAAAAAATGGATTAATAATCATGTTTAAGACATTCAAATTAATAAGCAAAAAAGAAGAACAAGTTTCAGATAATGAAGGAAAAATGATCTTTCATTTGCAAGACGAAAATGGTGTTGAACGCAAAGTTTGGGGAATAACTGAATTAGACGAAGATTTAAATGCCATTAGTA
Organism: uncultured Cocleimonas sp.; assembly: GCA_937974135.1. Lineage (GTDB taxonomy): Bacteria > Pseudomonadota > Gammaproteobacteria > Thiotrichales > Thiotrichaceae > Cocleimonas. The sequence goes on from CALJIH010000288.1 coordinate 747, forward strand.
TTACAGCATTGCGTACCCGTGAACATCCTTTGATTCAGTGTTTATTTCTAACCAATGTTGACGAAATGATCAATATCGAATTTACACAATACAATGATGTGTTTGAACGTAAAGAAGAAGAAATGAAAGTAACTACCGCAGAAGATTTAGAAAAAATTGCTAAAGAAATGCAAAACAAACCAATGCGAGTGGGTGCTCTATTAAAGTCTACAGAAATTAAAACGACTGAAAGTATTAACTAAGTTTCATTAAGGTATCTTATTTAAGATATTGTATTTGGCGCCTCAGGGCGCCATTTTTTATACAGACTATGGACTATTGTTAAAGCCGTTTGGTACTAATGCTATCTCTTATAAATTAACATAATCGATCTAGTCATTAATCTGTTGGATCTATTTTGTCTCGTACCGTTGTATTTATCTTATTCTTTCTAGCAGTATTCTTGCAAGCTGGCGCTTACGGTTTGACCTTCATGTTGCCAAAATTATTCGATCTATTTTCGGCAAATGAAAAAGACGTTGGCTTGATGTTGATGATCACAGCCATAGTTACGATTCTCACTGTTTATTTTTCGGGTCATCTTTCGGATAAATTTGGCAGAGTTATGACACTAAGTGTTGCCTGTTTTTCCATATCTTTGTCTCTATTTTTGTATGGATTTGCTACTTCTGTAGGGGCAACGCTTATTCTTGCAAGTGCACTTTTAGGTTATGGTTGGGGGTTAACTTACACACTTTGCCCAATCGTTTTAACCCGTCTTATCAATGAACATGAAAGAGTTCGGTTTTTTGCCGTGCTGTCTGTTTTCGTTATGGCAGGCTTTGGATCATCTCCAGTGATGGCGTCTATTTTGGAAGACAATGGTTTTAGCATTGCAGATTCGTTTTATGTAACTTCGGTACTTTGTTTTATTAGTGGTGTCATTTTTTGGTTGTTGGTAAAGCCAATAAAAAAATATGCGATTGATAAAGAGTTTGGTGTTCAATCCAAATTAAGTTTGAGTGCAGTAAGATCCATCTTAACATCTAAAGCTATGTTTCCAGTGTTGATGGGGTGTTTAGGGGGTTCGGTATTTGCTGGAATGAACAATTTTCAAACCGTATTTGCTGACGCTAAAGGATTAGAATATTCGTGGTACTTTTTTACCTATACCACAACCGTTGTTATTTTTCGTATTGTGCTGGTTAAATTTAAGGGTGGAAAAAATCCTTACCGCACCATTGGGTTGCTGCAATCGATAATGTTTATAAGTATTCTCGTGTTCTATTTTATGCCTAGCAATGGGTATTTATATTTACTCGTAGCATTTTTGTTTGGCATCGGTTACGGCGTTTCGTATCCAATCTTAGTTGCAATGGCAGCAAATGATGCTGATAAAGATTTATTACCTCAGTGCTTACAACTATTTTCATTAACGTATTTTATTGGAATATTTGCTTTTCCATTAATAGCAGGTTGGATAATTGTAGAAGTAGGTGCACCTTCCTTATTGATTTTAATTTCTATCCTTGCACTAATAGAGACGAGTATGGCGTTCATCCGTTCGAGAGCAGTGAATAATTAAAACGATTGTTCATTTATTCACTAAGCTATAAGTGAAAACAACTTAGGCATAAATAATGAAGCTACTCGTATTTCAACACATCGAATGTGAACATCCTGGTTCATTTCGACAATTTCTTGAGCAAGAAAACATTCAGTGGGATGCAGTTAACTTAGATCAAGGTGAATCAATTCCATCATTAGATGAATATGATGCACTATGGGTGATGGGTGGTCCCATGGATATTTGGGATGTTGAAGAATATCCTTGGTTAATTCCTGAAAAAGATGCCATTCGAAAATGGGTTCATGATCTAAAAAAACCATTCTTAGGCCTTTGCTTAGGTCATCAACTATTGGCAGATGCACTGGGTGGTACTTGTGGTCCGCAGCGACCTTCAGAAATAGGAGTGATGGATGTAGAGCTCACTGATGAAGGAATTAAAGATCCATTATTTGCAAATACTCCAAAGTTGCAAAAATGTTTGCAGTGGCATTCAGTAAAAGTAGCTCAAGTTCCCCAAAATACAGTAATTTTA
>CALJIH010000289.1 GCA_937974135.1 uncultured Cocleimonas sp.
GCTGGTTTAAATATAGTTCTTTTATGAGAAAAAACAGGAATATTTTTATAAAAATTTATCAGAAAAATTATTCATACAAGTTTATCTTTAGGTGGCTTGTTAGCGATGATTGCATCTAGGTTATCAATCGCTCTAAAGCCCATCTCATTGCGGGTTTTCAAGGTTGCACTGCCGATATGTGGGAGCAAAAACGTATTTTCCAATTGTTTGTATCTTGGATCAATATTAGGCTCGTCGTTAAAAACATCTAATCCTGCTGAAAATAACTTCCCCGATTTTAATGCGGAAATTAAATCATCATCGTTTATAACCGCTCCTCGAGCAGTATTTACCAGAACGGCATTATCCGGAAGCAATGCTATCGACTCTTTATTAATAATGTGGTGCGTATCTGGTGTTGCCGGGCAATGGATAGAAAGAAAATCACAATGTGGGAAAAGTGATTCGATGTTATCGTGATAGGTTGCTCCCATTTCTAAGTCTGGTGTTAGACGACTGCGATTGTAATAATGGATTTCCATATCAAAACCACGCGCACGTCTTGCCATGATTTGGCCTACACGACCCATGCCCAATATACCTAGTTTTCCCCCTGACACTTGTTTTCCTAATTGGAAAGTAGCCCCCCAATCCGCCCATGAATCGGTTCGAATTTGTGTCTCACCTTCGTATTCTCTACGCGCAGCACCGAGTAAAAGTAACATGGCTATTTCAGCCGTAGCATCATTGAGTACATTAGGTGTATTGGTGACTTGGATACCTTTTGCTTTTGCGGCTTGAATATCAATGTGATCGTAGCCCACTGAAAAACAACATAATGCTTTAACGCTATCTGGTAGTTGTTGAATTAGCGCAGCATCCATTTTTTCCGTATGACAAGGAATGATGGCAACTGCACCTTGTGACAATTTTAAGATTTCATCTTGAGTATAAATTTTATCGCTGGTGTTTAAACGAACATCATAATTTTGAGATAAACGTGCTTCGACGTCGTCTGGTAATTTTCTAGTGACAAATACAGTTGGTTTAGACATTAAGGAACTCCAATTGTAAAACACCATAGTCCTGCAAAAATGCTAACTACTTTTGAAACCATTAAACGAAATACCGTTCAAAAGTGGAGGGGTGTCTTTTTTATCTTAAAAACCCCTAATAGTAGGGGGGTGTCTTTTGGGCTGCTAAAGTATGTTTTTAAAAGGCATTATTTCAACTACATCACCTTCATTTATACCATTGGATTCTACAGGTAGATGAATAAAGCAGTTTGCCAAGCTCATCGACATTAAGATTCCTGAGCCTTGTTTACCCGTAAGTTTTACCTCTAATTCACCATTATCAGATTGAGAAACAATCGCACGAATAAATTCAGTTCTACCAGGACGTTTTTTTATGGCTTGCAGACATTTGGCTTTGATCAGAATGTCAGACGTTATCGAACCGCTAGCGAGATAGTTAATCGCGGGTTGTACAAACTGCATAAATGTAACCATCACAGCGACAGGATTTCCTGGTAACCCAAAAAACCATGAATCATGATAGCTGCCAAAAGTCAGAGGACGCCCTGGCTTCATCGCGATTTTCCAAAAGTGGGTGTCACCCAATTTTTTCAAGGTAGGTTTAATAAAGTCAGCTTCGCCTACTGAAACCCCACCTGAGGTAATCACAATATCTGCTAAATCTGCGGCTTCGATAAATGCTTGTTCAATCGCTTCTTTGGTGTCTCGAATAACACCAAGATCGATGATTTCGACGTCGAGATTTTTTAACAACGCGAAAAGTGTATAACGATTGCTATCGTAAATATCTCCCTCATTTAAGGTTTCGCCAATAGATTTTAATTCATCACCTGTGGAGAAAAATGCCACTCGCGGACGTCTCAAAATATCCACTTCACCTTTGCCTAAAGAGGCGATAATGCCAAGATCAGCAGGGCTTACTCGATGCCCTTTTTTGAAAAGTGTGGCGCCTTTTTCAATATCTTCTCCCGGATAGCGAACATTTTGTCCAGCACGTTGTTGAGTATCAATATTAATGCTGCCATCTTCAGAAATATCTACCACTTCTTGTGGTACTACCGTGTCGGTTGATGACGGCATAACCGCGCCTGTCATAATTCGAATCACGGATCCCTTGGTATAAACTTGATCAGTTGGTATGCCGGCAAAAGATGCCCCAGAAACTTGATATGATTGTGATTCATTAGTGGGTAAGTCTTCTCCAGCAAGTGCGTAGCCATCCATAGCAGCATTTATGTGTGGAGGAACGTTGATGGGGGAAATAACATCTTTGGCTAAATATTGATTAAGCGCATCACGCAAAGCTACCTTTACACTGCCTTGTATAGGTACGATTTTATCTAAAATTGTTTGTTTAGCAGCTGCAACACTAATCGCATCTGCTTCAAAAGGGTCAAGACAACTAGGAGGTTTATTCTTACTCATGCTTTTATTTTAGGATACATTGTTAATAGTTTGTGCTCGATGAAATCTGCTATTTGTTGCGGTTGGTTAATGTCCAGTTGATCTATTTTGCAAAGGTCTTCAATTTCATGATCAGAAGCAATGGCGATAATATTTGTATCGTTTGGATATAGATAAGGTTTGCCAAGTGCTTCTCGATGTAACTCAATTTTCGAAAATTTTGCGGCTTTAAAGCCTTCTACCAAGACTAGATCTAAAGAACTTGTTTGTAGATTTGCTAATGCATCTTCGAGAATTGGCTCATTAGTAGCTTCTGGTTTTTCGATGATAATCGCGGTTCGATTACGTGAGGCAACTACTGTCTGAGCTGCTCCAGCTTCGCGCAGCACATGGCTGTCTTTTCCAGGTTTATCAATATCAATATTATGATGCGTGTGTTTAATTATTCCGATTCGATAGCCTTTTTCAGTCAATAAAGGAATCACTTTGCTCAACAACGTGGTTTTACCAGTGCCACTGAAAGCGGCAAAACCCATAATCGGAAGATGAAACTTAACCATGATTATTCTCTGTTGTTGTATCTTGTTGACGTTGCTCTTCAGTATTCACATTAAAGAAAACTTCGGGTTTATCTGAGAAATCTGCGGTAGCCATAGTGTGTTTTGCGTACCAGCGATCAATTTTGCGATCTCCGTCATTTAAAAAAGCTAATAAACTATCAATTAAGGATACTGGGATTAAGGCATGCACGGGTTGCAAACGTTTACCATCATGCGCAACCACTATTGTCTCGTTATCCTTAACTTCTGAAACTAAACGTACCACATAATCATCAGGTAAATTTGGCCCATCGCAGGGCATGGTTAAAATAAATTCGGTAGTGCAAGATTGCATTGCAATAGCAAAGCCCGCTAAAGGACCTTGGAAATCGCTAAGTTCATCACTAATCACTTGATACCCTAAATCAGCATAGTGTTTTTGATTACGATTCGCGTTAATCAATACGGTTTCAACTTGTGGGGTAATTTTATCCAAAACATGATTGATCAGTTTTTTGTCTTGGTATTCAACTAGGCCTTTATCTTGTCCGCCTAATCTTCTTCCTTGACCACCAGCGAGTATGACAGCGGTAATTTGCGATTTATTTATTGTCATTTTGGTTACCGTTGTATTTCATGAAATCTGTTTGGATAACACTGTAATGTTGTTATCACTTTTATCCTTTATGTTTTGTGCTGATTCATTAAGTAAGTTTGTATCTGTTTGAACAATCCTACCCTCGTCTAATAATAACCGATGATTTGTAATTCGATGAAAGTGATTTGGATCATGACTGGCAATATACAAAGCCGTGCCTGATTCTTTGAAAGTAGAGAGTAAATCTTCTGTGCGTTTGCGGGATTTAGTGTCCATATTTGCTGTTGGCTCATCTAGCAATAATACAGCTGGTTGTTTTAACCAGGCTTGGGCTAATGCCACGCGTTGTCTTTCACCACCTGATAAAAATTTCGCTTGGGTATTGGAACGATGTTCTAATTCGGCCCATTTTAAAGCCTTATCGACTGCTTCTTTAGCTTGGTCTTTATGTAAAGCATAACTAAGATTCTTGCGCACCGTGCCATCAAACATATAGGGTTCTTGGTATAGGTACATCACATCATTTTTAATCAAATTACGGTATTTTTTCCAGTTTAAGGTGATTAAACCTGTTTCGATAGTGGCTTTATTAGGTCGAAGTAAGCCACCAATTATTCTTAACAGAGTCGACTTACCACTGCCATTTTTACCAGTAATTAGAGTACATTCTCCACCTTTGATCTGAAGCTCTATATCACTCAAAATGAGTTTACTGTGATTGCCTTTGCCATAAGTTTTAACAATGTTTTTATAGGTTAAATGGACTGGGCGCGTAATGCTAATCATGAACCACCGTACCTTTACCCTGCATAACATGTAAACCCATGGTTAATAAAAATGCCATAGAAACTAAGATGATTCCTAAGGCAATACCTTGCGCGAAATCACCTTTGCTGGTCTCCAGAGCGATAGCGGTAGGGATATTGCGGGTGTAATTTAAAATATTACCGCCGAGCATCATTGAAGCCCCCACTTCTGCAATTATTCTTCCGTAAGCTGCTAACAAAGCCCCTAGTAATGGAAAACGTACTTCGCGCATAATGATAAAAAATGCTTTTGCAATAGAACTACTCAATGTTTTTGCGGTATCCCAAGCTCTTAATTCAGTCGATTGAAACGCTGCGTGACTCATCGCAACTAAAATAGGGAAGCTCAAGGTTATTTGGCCTAGTACCATGGCTGTTTGGGTAAACAATAATTTCCAATCTCCAAGGGGTCCTTGCCGAGATAAAATTACATATAATGTAAGACCTACTACTACCGCTGGCACAGCTAGCATTGTGTTAAAAAATGCGACTAAAAAACGTCTTCCAGGAAAGGAATAATAAGCTAACACAAATCCAAGCAACACAGCAGGAACCATTGCAATAACAATTGCAGTCGTGGATATTTGAAAAGATATCCCTATTATTGTCCAAATTTCTGGGTCACCACTCAGCAATAATTTGATTGCATCAAATGTTGTGGTTGCTAACGATTCCATTCTGTATTTTATTCAGTGTAATGGGCTTAATTACGCTGCATCATCCTTCTTTAGTTCTGATTTGGTATTTGGGATAAATAATACTTTACCAGAAATTTTAAATTCACCGATCAATGCTTGGCCTTCAGCAGATGTCATCCACTCGATGAAAGTTTGCGCACCTTTAAAATTAGTGTCTGGGTATTTTTCTGGGCTTACGGCAATCATACCGTAAGGATTAAACAGCATAGGGTTTCCTTCAAAAATAATCGATAAAGGAATTTTGTTCATATAGGCAAGCCATGTTCCTCTATCTGTCATGGTAAATGCACCTAACTCCCCCGCCATTTGTAGAACCTTACCCATTCCCTGACCAGCCTCGATGTACCAACGACCTGATTTTTTCAAGTGATCAATATCAGTTAATTTCCAAAGACTTAATTCCTTTTTATGCGTACCGGAATCATCACCTCTTGAAACAAACTTATCTTTATTTTTTGCAATTTCTTCAAGAACCGCTTCGATGGATTTTTTATCTGTAAAATTAGTCAGTGATTCTTGAGGGCCTACGATGACAAAATCGTTATACATAACAGGATGTCGTTTGACGCCATGACCTTCTGCGACAAATTTTTCTTCTGCTTCCTTAGCATGAACAAGCATTAAATCTACATCACCATCTCTACCCATTTGTAGTGCTTTGCCTGTACCAACTGCAATGAAATGTAATTTGTATCCTGTTTGTTTTTCAAATACAGGAGAAAGATATTTTAATAAGCCAGAGTTTTCAGTGCTAGTAGTAGTAGCAATTCGAATGAGTTTTTGATCTTTTGAGAATGCACTGTTTATTGTAAAAGATAAAATAAATACAAGAAAAATAAGTGTAATTGTTTGCTTTATATTCATTAAATTACCAAAACATGAAAAGGTTTAGGGTTAGGAACTTTTAATTCTAGTACTTATTCAGCAATAACAATGCCAATATTTAAAATCATGCTGAAAAATGTTCGTAAATGGACTACGTTTAAGTACATATAAGGTTTTCTTAACTTTATATCAGTTAAAAATTGGTTTGAAATTTTTACAAAACAATAACTCTCGATCAAATAATGCAAATAAATGAGACAAATTGTACCAGTAGTTAGTTGTAATAGGGATTTTGTGGGATTATTTTCTGAAAATTCCCTTGGTATGCCAAATATGAGGTAAATACGTGTGAGTGCACAAGCAGAGTCAATATCAGAGACTATAGAAAAGACATCCCATCTTTCTGGATTCAAACGTAATTCTGTTTTGATTGTAGATGATGAGCAAGGTATTCGTAATTTTTTACAAAAAGGTCTGGAAAAAGTATTTGGTCTAGTTGAAGTAGCCGAAGATGTAGAAGAAGCAGAAGCGTTGAGACAACGCTGTAATTTTGATTTGATTATTTCTGATATTCGCTTGCCCAATAAGTCGGGTGTTGATTGGGTCACTGAAATTCGAGATCAAGGCAGTACTGCTTCTGTTATTTTTATTACTGCGCATGCAAGTGTTGAAACAGCCATAGATGCAATACGAGTCGGTGCCAGTGATTTCATCATGAAGCCTTTTAGAATGGATCAGATGATGGCATCAATTGAAGCGTGTCTTTCCCGACAACAAATCCAAAGGGAAAACATAGAACTCAAACGCCAAGTCAATCAACTTTACGATAGTGGCATGATTGGTGATTGCGAGACCATGAAAAGCGTTTGCGCAGTAATTAAACAAGTTGCTCCGATGCCAACCACAGTTTTAATTGGTGGAGAATCTGGTACTGGTAAAGAATTAGCCGCACGTGCTTTGCATGATTGGAGTGAACGTAAGGGTAGTTTTGTTCCTGTGAATTGTGGCGCTATTTCCGAAGAATTGATGGAAAGCGAGTTTTTTGGGCATACCAAAGGGGCATTTACAGGTGCGCAAAATACTCGTGAAGGTTTGTTTACTTATGCAAACGAAGGAACCTTGTTTCTCGATGAAGTGGGCGAAATGCCATTGTCGATGCAGGTCCATTTATTAAGAGTACTTGAAGAAAGGGTGATTCGTCCTGTGGGATCAAATAGGCAGACACCTATTGATGTGCGTATCATTGCTGCGAGTAATCGTAATTTAGAAGAAGAAGTCGAAAAAGGGAATTTTAGACAGGATTTGTATTACCGTTTAAACGTGGTAAATGTTGAACTGCCTCCTTTAAGAGAACGTTTAGACGATATTCCAGCACTAGTGCAGCACTTTTCAATTATGTTAGCATCAGACTTAGGGGTCACACCTCCTGCTATTACAGGAGATGATTTATTTCACCTAAGAGATTACGATTGGCCAGGTAATATTCGAGAGCTAAAGAATGTAATTGAACGTTGTATTTTATTAAAACAAACCCCCACTCAATGCTTATCTGGAAATTTTGATGCTGCTAATAGTGATCAAAATAATAGTGTGGGAATACGTTTGGATGAAGTTGAAAAGTCGCATATCCTGAAAGTATTGGAAATGGAAGATGGCAATAAGTCATCTGCTGCTCGAATCCTTGGTGTTTCTCGAAAAACTCTGGAGCGAAAAGTTAAGGCTTGGAACGAAGCTAAGCATTAATTTTCAATTGGCTCATGCGAATTTTTAACGATATATCAGAAGCCATTCGCAATAAGGTTCGTTATAAAATTCTGTTCCTTGTGTTGTTTCCTATTTTATTGATTATGCCAATCGCTTTAGCTTTGGCAATCAATTGGGGTAAACAATTTACCTATCAACAATTATTCCTAAAAGTTCGGACTGACCTTAATGTATCTCACGATGCATTTGACCGGATTCGTGCTGATTATTTAAATAGTCTTGAACGACTCGCTGAATCGTACCGCTTCAGAGTCGCATTAGAATTGGGTAACGAAAATTCAATTCTTGAGCAAGTAGAAGAGCTCAAAACACAGAATCAATTTTCATTTTTAAATGTTATTGCCCCCGAAAATTCATCTTTATCGTTTCCAGAGAGTGTTTCTTCAAAACGCGAATCGTCATCATTACTCAGTGCTTATCAAGGACGAGCAAATGTCGGTATCGAAATATTTTCAGCAGATGATTTGTACAAACTTAATCCTAAATTGCGAGATCAAGTACAACTGCCATTGCTAGATACTCCCAGAGCACGCCCCAGCAAAAGAACGCAAGAAGATCGTGCGATGGTAATACGTGCTCTTTACCCAATTAAAGATTCGCGTGATCAAATAATTGCGATTTTGGATGGTGGGGTATTTCTAAATGGAAATTTTGAATTTGTAGATGCCATTCGTGATTTGGCTTATGCACCAAAAAGCTTACCCCCAGGAAGTATTGGCACAGTGACTGTATTTCTGGACGATGTACGTATTTCAACTAATGTACCTTTGAATAAAGGGGAGAGAGCCTTAGGCACTCGAGTTTCCAATGAAGTGCGAACCAAGGTGTTAGACAATGGAATTACTTGGATAGATAGAGCCTTTGTGGTGAATGATTGGTATGTATCTTCCTACGAACCAATTATTGATATTGATGGAAAACGGGTTGGCATGTTGTATGCAGGGTTTTTAGAAAAGCCTTTTCGCGATGAGCTATGGAATGCGCTAGCAGTCTTGATTTTAATGTTTCTGGGTTTGATGTTGATCTCCGCCTTAGCCGCAATTAGAGGAGCAAGGAGAATATTCAAGCCCATAGAGAAAATCAGTAATGTGGTACACGCAACTCAAGAAGGTAGCGCACTTCGAGTTGGAGCGATTCAATCAACCGATGAAATAGGTACTTTGTCCCGTGAGTTCGATGACATGTTGGATGAATTACAATTGCGTAATCGTGAAATCCAAGACTGGGCTGATTCTCTTGAGGATAAAGTTGAACTAAGAACGACAGAGTTAAAAAGTAAAAATCAAGATTTAGAAAATTCGATTAGTCTACTCCGCCAAACCCGCCAACAATTAGTCGTAGCAGAAAAGCTAGCCGCACTTGGTGAATTAACGGCTGGTGTAGCACACGAAATTAACAACCCTACCGCAGTAATGCTAGGCAATTTAGATTTGATCGTCGCTGAACTGGGTAAACATGCCAAACCTGTGCAACATGAAATTGACCTTGTAATTGAACAAATCTACCGAATTAAAGATATTATTAATCGACTTTTACAATACGCACACCCTGATAAATATTCTGGATACGTATCAACCATTGAAGTCAATGCACTCGTTGAAGATACCTTAGAATTAATAAACCACCTGCGCCAAGATAGAGCTATTAATATCAATATGGAGTTAGCAGCGTCCCAATTAATTGAAATAAATCCTCAGGAATTGCAACAAGTACTTGTAAATTTATTGGTAAATGCGATTCACTCATTTCCCCAAAATGGTGGCGAAATAACGATCAGAACCTGTGATTGGAAACAAAAAGGGGTGATGATTTGTGTTATTGATAATGGTAAAGGTATTGAAAAAGACTCTTTGAAGCAGATTTTTAACCCGTTTTTTAGTACCAAAGGTCAGGGAGAAGGTACTGGATTAGGTCTATCTATCAGCTATGGATTAATTCGACGCTACGGCGGAAATATAACCGCTGAATCAACACTAGGTGAAGGATCTGAGTTTACCATTTGGCTATTAAGTGAACCCAAAATCATTGAAGATGAAGAAGCGATCGCTGAGCAATTAAGCGTTATTGAGGAATCTGTCATTTAATGAATCATTTATTTTTTTCTTGAAAACGCCTAGCCTTGCATAATTTCTATTTACCTTTTTAAAAACCAAAAAGTAATATCATTCAGCCGAGCCTTGGCGAGACAATGTTGGAGCGAAGCGACGACTACCCGAAGGGAAGGTTTGCAACACCGCCTAAAAGTAGGGGGGTGTCTTTATTATATCTATATCTAATAAAAAGATATTTTATTCTAAATATATCGCTTTTATAGATTAATTTTTTGTATATACTTCGCCCATCGAAACAAATTACACAACGTAATTTATTACATTTATAGAATATTAAAGGATTTACACATGTCAGAAGCATTAAGAATAAATGATTTAGCTCCAAATTTTACCGCTAACACCACTCACGGTGAGATTGATTTTCACGATTGGATTGGTGATAGCTGGGCTGTATTATTTTCACACCCAAAAGATTTTACACCAGTATGTACTACCGAGTTAGGTGAAGTTGCACGACTTCAAGACGAGTTCAAAAAGCGTAATGTTAAAACCATTGGTTTAAGTGCAGACTCAATTGAAAACCACTCTGAGTGGGAAAAAGACATCGAAGAGACTCAAGGATCAGCAGTGAATTTCCCAATGATTGGTGATGAAGATCTAAACGTTTCATTACTTTACAATATGCTTCCAGCGGACGAAGAGGGTGCAACTGAAGGTCGTACTGCAGCTACAAATGCGACAGTTCGTACAGTTTTTGTTATTGGTCCTGATAAGCTTATCAAGTTGATGCTAACTTACCCTATGGCTACTGGTCGTAACTTTGACGAGATTCTTCGTGTAATTGATGCAATGCAGCTAACGGCTAAGCATAAAGTAGCAACCCCAGTTAACTGGAAAGATGGTGACGACGTAATTATCGTTCCTACTGTATCAAATGAAGAAGCGGAAGGTTTGTTCCCAGCAGGTTGGAAAACAATCAAGCCATACTTAAGAACAGTGAAGCAACCTTCATAAGCTCAAAAGCTTTTACAGATAAAAAAAGCCCACCTTTCGGTGGGTTTTTTTATGACTTTTTAGTATTCATTTTTTCGCTTTTAAAATAGTTAAATCTCAAAACTCTGCTAATCTCAAGTTTTACTCTATATTTGAATGCAATGTCTGCACCGGTTTCAACCACACAAATACCAAAAGCTAGTCCTCCAACGGGTGCTATCAAAGCAAATCTACTTTGTTTTAGTTCTATCTTTCTGTGGGCTTTAGGTTTTCCTGCTGCTGAAGTTTTATTAGAAACTTGGGGTGCATTGGCTTTGGTATTAGTGCGCTTAACTCTCAGTGCTTTTGTGTTATTAACGATATGGATTTATTTAGAAAGTTGGACTTCAGTAAAAAATTGCGAATGGCGCTCACCCTTGCGAGTAGGAGCGATTGGCTTTGGTATTGGGACAATATTTTTTCTGTTTGGTCAAAGGTATTCGGATGCTGTGATTCCAGCCATTATGGCGGCAATGATGCCTATTTTTGGTGGTTTACTCGAAGTAATATTCGAACGTCGCAGATTACGTCCAAGATTAGTGATTGGCATTCTACTAGCACTTATCGGTGGTTATATAGCCACTGGAGTAAAATTATCTGAAGGTACATTTGGTTTTGGTGCCTTGCTATGTCTCATTGCGATCCCTTTGTATGCGTGGGCGACTCGAACCATCACCCGAGAATTTCCTAAACTCACACCAATCGCACAAACAACGACAACCATCATTGGCGCTTGGATATTGGTTTTATGTTTCTTTATTTTATCGAAATTAGTTGGTTTTGACGGAGCAAAATTTGGCTTGATAAGCACGTATAACATTATGATGTTATTGATATTTTCGATTGCAGCAATGGCGATTTCACAATTATTGTGGATTAAAGCCGCAGGCAGTCTAGGCATCCTTTTTGCATCGCTACATATGAATGCCATTCCATTCTACGTGATGATTGTGATGGTCATTTTCTTTGATTCGACTTGGTCTTGGATGCAAGCCTTAGGTGCACTAATTGTAGGAATTGGTGTTATCTATTCGCAAATGCAACAGGTAGAGAAATAAGTACTGCTTCTAGATAAAAATCGTTCTGTTGAGCTCTTGTACAGAGCTTTGTCGAACTATTTATGCTGAGATAGGAAGTACACCCCCCTACTTTTAAGAGATTTTAAATCTCGTAAAAGTAGGGGGGTGTCTTTTTTACTTTTTGTTATTATTGATTAGCTGTTATCTTGTAAATGCGCTACTCGAGCAACATTATTTTGCATAATTAATTTTACTTTATCACCGGTTTTAAATTTGGTTTCAGCTAATTGAGTGACGACTACTTTATCACCACCTTCTAGTTGTAATGTGATTTCCAAACCTGCTTTCTTAGAGGCCGCTTTTTCAGCTTCACCGCCAACCGCCCCACCGATTAAACTACCAATAATTGAACCTGCGTAAGGAACAGTAGAGCCAAGTATTGACCCTGTAACTGAACCTACGGTGCGTCCAGCAGCACTGGTTTTGCCTTGAATGGCGACATCTTTAACTCCAGTTACTGTGCCTTGCTTAACCGTGACAACTTGCTCTTTTGTTACTGTGCCTACTTTATTAGTAGTCACTGGAGCGTTGGTTGTACAGCCAGCCAATAATAAAAAGTTGATGCTTATAATCACACTGAAAATTTTATACATGCTTATTCCCCTATATGGATTAACAATATTTAGCTTAAGGTGTTGTTTATCTTAATAATGCTTAGGAGACTTATGATTAGAATTAGTTCAAGAAATATTTGAATAAGCAATGATAAGCGTAAAAATTTGTGGATATATTTTGTGAAAATTGCATTTGAAAGCCGCAAAAAGTAGGGGGGTGTCTTTTTAAGGAATATATTTCCAGTAAGCTCTAATCGTCGCCCCAAACTAATTGACCACAAACACCAAGGTCATAGCCAGTAAGTGCCTCTGCCATATTTTGGCTGGGTAGAGATTTTAGTTCGCTGATGAATTCTTGAAAAAGATGCCTAAACCAAATATTACGTGGTAAGGCTAAATCGAATGATTCCCAGCCTAAGCTTATGAAACCCAATCCGAATTCATTGGCAATTGAGCGAGTACCCGGTGCAATATCTGCCATATTCATGGTAATTGCTGCGGCAGCTTCGCGTTCTGAGTTGGAAATTCCTGCTTCACAGTTCAGAGAGTCTGTGGTTTTGTGGTAATGACTCAGCGTTTCCAATAAAAAACGCTGCGCGCCCGAGCCTTTTTGTCGCATCGACCAGCGATATTGCAAGTCAAAAAACGCTTCCGGATCTTTTGAAATTTGTAACATTTTTGCGTTTAACAACAAACCTTGCTCGCGTTGGAACGCCCGAATCAACACCCATTGTTTGTGTTGGCTATGTTGTTGCAATAATGCAGGATGGCGCAAAACACTCTCCGCTTGAGGTCCCCAATGCATGCCACAAACGTCTATGCGTTGAGATTGTAAAAGGTTTAAGCCTATACCCGTGCCAGTAGGCGAATAGCTCACTAGCGCGTGCGAATCGATTTGTGCGGCAAAATTATTCACCACCCGATATAACAAAGGATCATCACTGCCAGCGATTAAGAGTCGATCTTTGAGTAAACCGCTATGTGAAGAATCCAGCATCCAGCGATCAATCAATTCACGCGGGAACATCCATTTACCAGTGACTTTAGTCGCTGGAATGTGGCCTTCGTTGGCAAGTGAATAAACCTTTTTTTCGTTCAGTTGGAGATATTCAGCGACTTGTTTAACGCTTAAAAAGGGGGTGTTGATGTTAAACGTTTGATCTTTGCTCATACTTAACTGGCACTTTTGAAACGTTTGGTAGGTTTTTCATCGAATGTGATTTGATCCGCACCGTTGTAGACTAAAAAATGTTTGCCTTTAGCACGTGAAATCAAAATTACACCTAACTGTTTCGCAATTTCATAACCCATCTGGGTTGCCCCTGATCGAGAAAGCAAGACAGGAATACCCATTTGTGCGACTTTAATCACCATTTCAGAAGTGAGACGACCAGTGGTATAGAAAATTTTATCAGCACCCGACATATCGTGTAACCACATATAACCTGCGATAGCATCGACGGCATTGTGCCGACCTACATCCTCGACAAAACGCATGTTTTGGGTTTCCCGACACAGCGCACAACCATGTACCGCCCCCGCTTTCTTGTAAATTTCGTTGTGTTTGCTAAGGGTGTTAAGCAAGCCGTAAATCATTGATTGTTTGAGTTCGACTCTGGGTAGTTTAATCTTGTGTAAACCATCCATCATGTCACCGTAAACAGTGCCTTGACCACAACCTGTGGTGACTGTTTTCTTGCTCAGTTTGTCTTCCAGTCCGTTCACAGCTTCGTGCGTAGTAACAGCAACTGCTTCTACATCCCAGTCTACTTGAATAGATCTTACTTCATCTACGCTTTGCACTAATCGTTGATTGCGTAACCAGCCTAAAACTAATAACTCTGGTTGAGTGCCTAAAGTCATTAAGGTGACGATTTCGCGCTTGTTTAAATAAATCGTCAGCGCCCGTTCTGCGGCGATATGCCCTGCAATAGTATCGCCAAACTCATTGACGCTATTCACGGCATATGATGCATCTAATCCTTCGTCGGTGAGTTCGGGTTTATTTGACATATTAATCTCAAGACGTTTAAAAGTGGTAAGCCGAGGCGCTAGCCGAGACAATGCAGGAGCATAGCGACGGCAGCCCGCAGGGCCGGGTTCTCCTATAAACAAGAAACCCCGTAAAAGTAGGGGGGTGTACTCGATATACTTCTACTAAGCTCATTACCAAGAGCTCAACAGAGCTGTCTTTATGTTATTTGCGTATATTATCCACCAGTTGCACTCATATGACGCATAATAATGGGTTGTTCATTTAGATTAAAATCATGGCCTTTAGGTTTAATTTGCATCGATTCAATCAGAGCATTTCGTAAGGCTTCATCGTCCGTTGGGTGGGCACGAACAATCTGGCGTAAATCCATTGAATGTTCTTGGCCTAAACAAAGCAATAACATGCCTTCTGCTGTAACACGAACACGGTTGCAAGTATCACAAAAGTTATGGCTATGCGGCGAAATAAAACCGATCCGACTCTCACTTTCGCGATCACCATTGCTGTCTATAAAGCGGAAGTATTTCGCAGGTCCACCGGTACTTTCATCAGTGCCAACCAAATTATATTTTTCACGTAATTCACTTAGAATATCATCGCTGGAACAATAGCTTAGGGCACGATCGTGATCGCCCATATCGCCTAATGGCATCTCTTCAATGAAGCTAATATCCATGCCACGATCACGAATAAATTCAACCAAATCAATAATTTCATCATGATTGAAGTTTTTCATCACAACGGTATTGATTTTGATATTGTCAAAACCTACTTCGAGTGCTTTATCGATACCCGCCATGGTTTTTTCAAGTTTGCCAATACGTGTGATTTTTGTGAAGCGCTCTGGCTGAATTGTATCTAGGCTGATATTAATTCTAGTTACGCCAGCATCTCTCAATGGTTGTGCATACTTTTCGAGAAGAGTTGCGTTTGTGGTTAGGGTAAGATCGGTCAAGCCATCTAGTTTACCCAAGGTTTCAAATACGCTGAGAATATTTCTACGAGTCAGAGGTTCGCCCCCAGAAATACGAATTTTGTTTACCCCAAGATCAACAAAAGCGGTGCCAATCCTGCTCATTTCTTCAAGTGTTAGTAGTTGCTCGCGAGGCACAAATTTCATGTCTTCAGACATGCAATAAACGCAACGAAGATCGCAACGATCGGTCACTGACAATCTCACATAAGTAACTTGTCTACCAAAACGATCAACCAATTTTGTAACGGGTTTATTATCTTCTGTAACTGTTGTACTACCTTGACTCATATGGGGTTCGTTTAAGTAATTATTTAGGGGTAGAAATTAGAGGTCTTTGTACGAGAATATGGCGAGAGAAAAAATTGCGTAATTTCTCAGCTTTTTTATAAAAATGAGCGGAATAGCATGGCTATTCAACGAATTTTTAGGAAAAAACTGGGATATTTAAGCTTTATTTATCCGTCATATTTCTCGTTCAGAGGCCTCTTATATCATATATTTTAGTTCAATCTATAATAAGTTTTGCAATTTTCATACCATTTATGTGAATGGCTAGATAATTGGTTGATACAGCTAAATTTGCTAATAATAAAATAGATATCGGATAACTATGTCTTGCTGATATTTGAAGCTGGGACAAATTGTACCGTTTGTCATTCAGTTACATTATCTATTTTTTGCCAATATATCGGCAAACCCCCCAAGCCGAGCGAAGTGAGACAATGTCGGAGCATAGCGACGATTACCCGCAGGGTGAGTTTATAAAACCCCTAAAAGTAGGGGGGTGTCTTTTTATAATTTAATTACAAATGAATTTTCATCTGTGGCACGTAAATTGCTGTTCTATACTTGTAAGTAGCCAAATTGAAAATGAGAACACTATCAAAGATTCAATCCAGCCATCAAGTCAACAAGATAAATCGCATTCACGCAGTGATGAAGATTTAAACCTACGCCTTTCTGAAGAAAAATTACCAGACTGTTTTTTCGTTTCCATTGTCATGGAAAGTAAACCTTCAACTCATCCTTGGGCAGACGAAGTCTGGGATGCCACTGGCATTGTTGCATCTGCCGATGTAAAAGATGCTACCAGAGAAGTGAAAACCATAGAGCAAGGTGATGCAAAACAATTAATTTATAGCGGCATGAAGATTCAATTATTTTTGGATGAATGCGAAAGCTATTATCACAATATGATGTCTCCAGAGCCAGGTTGTTTCATAGTCGCCCGCACTGAAGATGAGGAGGGTAACGAGACAGATATGCCGATTCCAGTATTTGCCACTTTAAGTTTTGATGAGGCGCATTCTTATCTCGAAGGTGATGATACGGTCTATGCGGTGCCCATTCCGGCAGAGTTATATCGTTGGGCAGAAGCCTATGTGCTGGATAACTATGTCGCGGAAAAACGTGTGAAACGAAAACGTGTGGATTGGAAAAAAGGCGATAAACGAAATTCCAGTAGTCATGAACCCGCGTTTGACTCACCGAATGAAAACCAAAAGGGTAAACACTAATGCCTGATAAGCCAAACGAAGGATTTGTTTCTCGCTGGTCGCGGCGCAAGCAACAAATTGCTGAACAAGAGAATAATCAAGATTCAGTCGATAATGGTTTATCAAAAGACGACCTGATTGATGATACTGATCCTGAAATTCTCAAAGCAGAAAAGCTTGAAGCTTTAAATAAACTCACCGATGAAGATATGCCAGATATCGAAACGCTTGATGAAAACTCAGACTTCTCACGATTTATGTCCACCGGTGTGAGTGAAGGCTTGCGCAAAATGGCATTAAAAAAACTCTTTATGGGAAAGTCTTACAATATTCGTGATGGTTTAGATGAATACGACGGCGATTACACAAAGTTCGAAAAAATGCCCAAAACCATGGTGACTTCTGATATGAAGCATATGGTTGAAGTGGAGGCGAAAAAGAAACTAGCCAAAGAACAAGAAGAAGCTAGACAGAAAATGTTGGCTGAAAACGACATCGATGAAATGGACGAATTCGATGAGTTTGCAGATGAAGATGACACGGAAGGTGTTGATGGGATCGAAACCGTTGCTGATTCAAACACTGAAAACGAGACAGAAGAATATGTTGATGAGTATATCAATGTAGAAGGCTTTGATACTAGAGTCTCAGAAAATCCAAATAATGATAACGAGGAAGTTGCATGACAGATTTATTTGTCACGGAGAGTAAAACCCAAGCGAAACAAGCTGCATACGATGCAGTAGCTCAATTAAAACCAGAGTCTACTTCGCTTGTAGAATATCAATCTCGTGGTCATGTGGTTGCTATTGGAGATTCAGAGACACTCTCTTTAATAGGTGATTTACCAGAACCGTTGACCCTTGAAACCGTTGAATTTAAAGGGAGTACACCTACTGATATAAGCATCGAAGGTGCTTTAGGTCAGTTTCTGATAAACGTAAGTAAACAGCAAATTAAAGCGGATTTGATTCTTGATTTGAGTTCAAAGCCACTTCTAACCATGGCATTAAAACCGCCAGGGTATGTAACCAGTAAGCACGATAAAAGTGATTTAGAAGAAGCCAAGCAAGCCTTACATGATCTTGTCGGGACCTTCGATAAACCTAAATATTTTGACTACAACGAGAGTTTATGTGCGCATGGTGTTTCTGGGCAAAAAGGTTGCACACGCTGTATCGATGCATGCCCCGCTGAGGCGATTACTTCATTGGTAAATAAAATTGCGGTTGACCCGTTTCGTTGTCATGGTGGTGGGATTTGTACGACCGTGTGCCCATCTGGTGCGATTACGTACGCCTATCCCAAACCTCGTGACTTACTCACGCACGTGCGTACACTAATTCTTACTTACCTCAAAGAAATCAATGAAATTGATGGTAAAGCTACTGCGCCAGATCTAGTCTTTGCGACAGAAGAAGAGCATGATCGAGTGGTGCAAATTATGCCTGCCGCTTTGGTGATTAAAGTGGAAGAAGTGGCTAGTGTTGGACCTGAAATATGGCTATCTGCATTGGCTTGGGGTGCGCGTTCAATCTTTATGTTTAATCTTGATGGTATTCCCGAAACCGCAGAAAAAGCGTTAGCTTTGCATTTAGAGACGACTCAGAAAACGCTCGCGGGTATGGGTTATCCAGAAAATTGTATTGCTGTAATTGCTGATCAAAACGAATTAATTTCTACAACCGGTCTAACGCAAAAGAAGACAGCTGCGCATGCCCCTTTGGGTGAAAAGCGCCAAGCTTTTTATATGGCCTTAGACCACTTATCGAAACAAGCAGATGAAGCAGTAATTGAGGCAAACCAAGAAATATCCTTACCTCAGGGAGCGATTTTTGGTGAAGCGATTATTGATCAAACCAAATGTACCTTATGCATGTCATGCGTGAGTGCATGTCCGGGTAATGCTCTGCAAGATGGGCGCGAATTACCGCAAGTAAGTTTGGTAGAAGATAAATGCCTGCAGTGCGGTGTTTGTGTCAGTACCTGTCCTGAAGATGCGATGAGTATCAAGCCGCGTTTACTGTTAAATATCAGAGCGCGCAAAGATCCTAGAATTTTACATAAGGATGAACCATTTTGTTGTATCAAATGTGGTAAGCCATTTGCGACTAGCTCAGGTATTGCAACTGTAATGACTAAACTTGTTGGTCATTCGATGTTTGCTGATGAGCGCTCACGCAGTCGTTTGAAAATGTGTGACGACTGTCGAGTCGTTGACATGATGGAAGATCCAAATACTGATTTATAAGGATATAGATGTTTTTGAATGTCTTCAAAAGATTCAAAAGGATTAATTTATCCAATCATTTCTGTTAGAAAAAAGGAATTTAAAACCCTTAAAAAGTAGGGGGGTGTCTTTTTTAATTATGATTTTTGTGTTTTGCAGATATTCACATTTATACCGAGACATTTCGCCCCATTGGACAATAACTGCGTAATTTAGTCATAAAAAACTAGTTTCATTGGGTAAATTACTCCCTTTTGGTTATTTTTTTACCCCGACGAATGGCACGTTAATTGCAAATAATATAGATATTGATAAAGGAAGTTCATGTCATCTAAAAAAATGTCACAAGCCCAAGCCGTACAAATCGAAAATTCAGAATCTCAAAATGTGAATCATTTTGAGCAACAGGCTGAACAACATTACCGTGCAGCGGCATACAGTATTTTAGCAGCGCTTTTAAGAGGAGTTCCATCTCAAGAAGCTCTCAACCAAATCTCGGAATTTTCTAAGGTTGAAGTTGATGAAGATGAATTATTACTTTCAATGTCAAGTTTGGGCCTTGCGGCTCAATCCACTCAGTTAGATTCAATCGATGATGAATATCACTTGTTGTTTGTTGGCTTAGGAAGAGGTGAGTTAGTTCCTTATGGTTCTTGGTATCTAACCGGTTTTTTGATGGAACAGCCTTTGAGTATTTTAAGAGACGATCTTAAAACTCTTGGCTTCGAAAGAGATGAGAGTGTGGTAGAACCTGAAGATCATGTTGCAGCGATGTGCGAAATCATGATGATGTTGATTTCAGAAAATCAATCAAATTCAGTTGAAACACAATCAATATTTTTTGAAAAACACATAGCTCCATGGATGGAGCGATTTTTTAAAGATTTATCGGAAGCAGAGTCGGCAGTTTTTTACAGAGCGGTAGGGCGCTTTGGTTCGGCTTTCTTAGATTTTGAAAAGCAGTATTTAATGATTTAAACAAAACACAGTTGAACAGATTAAAACGAAAAACAATTATGACAAGGAGTGAATGATGAAAAAATATGCAGAAGCAAAAATTAGTCGTAGACAGTTTTTGAGCAGTGGTGCAGCTATTGGCGCTACAGCGGTAGCAGCGGTAGCAATTCCAAATGCAGCATTAGCCGAAGAAGTTCCTGTCGCTGAAAGCAAGAAAGAAGAAGGTTATCGACTCACACAACACATCGCTGATTATTACAAATCAGCATCAGTATAGGGAGGTTGCTAAGATGAAACTTACAAAGAAGTCCAATCGCGTTATTGATCATGCGCCTAATCAGGTAATTGATAGTTCGCTTATAGATAAAGCAGGTACTGCTAAGAAAGCGGCTGGCGAAGCAATGTCTCGTCGTCAATTCTTACGTGGTTCTAGCTTAATGGCTGGTGGTGCTGCGTTAGCTACAGCTTTCACACCAGGTATGATGAAGAAAGCAGAAGCTGCTGGATCAACAACAGGTGATATCAAACGCGTAAAAACCGTTTGTACGCATTGTTCTGTTGGTTGTGGTGTTATTGCAGAAGTTCAAAATGGAGTCTGGACAGGTCAAGAGCCGGCGCTAGATCATCCGTTTAATAAAGGGGCGCATTGTGCCAAAGGTGCATCGATTCGTGAACACGGTCATGGCGAGCGTCGTCTTAAGTACCCAACTAAATTAGTTGATGGTAAATGGAAGAAGGTTTCATGGGATCAAGCGATCAATGAAATCGGCGACAAGCTACTAAGCATTCGTAAAGAGTCAGGTCCAGATTCAGTTTACTGGTTAGGTTCGGCGAAGCACAACAATGAGCAAGCATATCTATTCAGAAAGATGGCTGGTATGTGGGGCACAAATAACGTTGACCATCAGGCACGTATTTGTCACTCAACAACAGTAGCTGGTGTTGCGAATACTTGGGGTTATGGTGCGATGACCAACTCCTATAATGATATTCACAATTCTAAGTCTATCTTATTAATTGGTTCTAACCCTTCTGAAGCTCATCCAGTTTCAATGCTTCATATCATGAAGGCCAAAGAAGAAAACAATGCACCGATAGTTGTTATCGATCCGCGCTTTACGCGTACCGCAGCTCATGCTGATCACTTCTTACAGATCCGACCTGGTACTGACGTACCCATTATTTGGGGTATGTTGTATCACATCTTCAAAAACGGTTGGGAAGACAAAGGATTCATCCGTCAACGTGTATACGGTATGGAAGAAGTCATGCAAGAAGTGGCGAAATGGGATCCTGCCGAAGTTGAGCGTGTTACGGGTGTTAAAGAGCACCGCGTTAAAGCGGCAGCTAAAGCAATGGCCGATAACCGTCCTGGTACATTTATCTGGTGTATGGGTGGTACGCAACATACGGTAGGTAACAACAATACTCGTGCTTACTGTACTTTCCAGTTGGCACTCGGAAACATGGGTGTATCTGGTGGTGGCGCTAACATCTTCCGTGGTCACGATAATGTGCAGGGTGCCACTGACTTAGGTGTACTAGCAAATACATTGCCTGGTTACTACGGTCTATCTGCTGGCTCATGGAAGCATTGGTCAAGAGTTTGGGACTTAGATTACGATTGGGTTAAAGGCCAATTTGATGATGGTTCTTATGAGAAGAAAGGCGACAAAGATGTTCATGTTATGAACACCAAAGGAATGCCAGTTTCTCGTTGGATCGATGGTGTTCTAGAAGACAAAGACAATATTGCACAAAAAGACAATATTAAAGCCATGTTCTTCTGGGGTCATGCTCCGAACTCACAAACACGTGGTACTGAGCAAAAGAAAGCGATGGAAAAACTGGATATGATGGTTGTCGTCGATCCATACCCAACTGCTTCCGCTGTTATGCAAGATCGTAAAGATGGTGTGTATTTATTACCAGCTGCTACTCAGCTAGAGACTTACGGTTCATGTACGGCTTCGAATCGTTCATTCCAGTGGCGTTCTAAAGTCATGGATCCGTTGTTTGAATCTCTACCTGATCATACGATTATGTATAAATTAGCGAAGAAAGTTGGAATCGCAGATCAGATGTTCAAGAACATTAAAGTAGAAAATGATGAGCCACATATAGAAGATATATTGCGTGAAATTAATCGTGGTATGTGGACAATCGGTTATACAGGTCAAAGCCCAGAGCGTTTGAAGAAGCAACAGGAAAACTGGGGCGACTTCGATTTCACAAGCTTGAAAGCTGAAGGTGGACAATGTGATGGTGAATTCTACGGATTGCCATGGCCTTGTTGGGGTACTCCAGAAATGAAGCACCCTGGTACACCTAATCTTTATGATGGAAGTAAATCAGTTGCAGATGGAGGCTTAACTTTCCGCGCTAGATTCGGTGTGGAGCGTAATGGTACTAATTTGCTCGCTGAAGGTTTCCATTCGGTCGGTTCAGAAATCAAAGATGGCTATCCAGAATTTAAAGCTGATATGTTGAAGAAGCTTGGCTGGTGGGATGATTTGACCGACGAGGAGAAGACAGCCGCTGAAGGTAAAAACTGGAAGACAGATTTATCTGGCGGTATTCAAAGAGTGGCGATTAAACATGGTTGTGCGCCATTTGGTAATGCTAAGGCACGTGTTAATGTATGGACCTTCCCAGATCCAATACCAATACATCGTGAGCCTTTATACACGAGTCGTCGTGACTTAGTGGAGAAGTACCCAACCTATGAAGATCGTAAGTCGTTCTGGAGACTACCAACACGTTATGGATCAATCCAAGCGCAGGATTTCTCTAAAGAGTATCCAATGATTCTTTCTTCATTCCGTTTAGTAGAATATGAAGGTGGTGGTGACGAGAGTCGCTCAAATCCTTGGTTAGCTGAATTACAACAAGATATGTTTGTTGAAATAAATCCAAGAGACGCCAACAACGCAGGTATCAGAGATGGCAATATGGTTTGGATCGCAACACCTGAAGGTGCGAAGATCAAAGTTAAAGCCATGGTAACTCGACGAGTTGCAGCTGGAGTTGTGTCTGCGCCATATCACTTCGCCGGGCATATGCAGGGAGAGGATTTACGATCCAAATACCCTAAGGGTTCAGATCCATTTGTACTTGGTGAAGCCTTAAATACCGCCATGACCTATGGTTATGATTCAGTCACCCAAATGCAGGAAAGTAAAGTCAGCCTGTGTAATATAACTAAAGCTTAGGAGGTAACATACTATGGCTGCAAATGTAAAATTTTATTGCGATTCAGAACGTTGTATCGAATGTAACGCTTGTGTTACCGCGTGTAAAAACGAGAATGAAGTGCCTTGGGGCATCAACCGTCGCCGTGTTGTAACGGTAAAAGATGGTGAGCCAGGTGAACGTTCATTATCTGTTGCTTGTATGCATTGTACTGATGCACCTTGTGCTGCGGTTTGTCCTGTCGACTGTTTCTATACCACTGATAATGGCATCGTGCTTCACGATAAAGATATCTGTATTGGTTGTGGTTACTGTTCATACGCTTGTCCATTTGGCGCACCTCAGTTCCCAACTTCAGGTGCATTCTCATCACGTGGCAAGATGGATAAATGTACATTCTGTGCAGGTGGTCCTGAAGAAACCGGTAGTGTTGATGAGTACAAGAAGTATGGTGCTAACCGTTTGGCTGAAGGTAAGTTACCGCTATGTGCTGAAATGTGTGCAACTAAAGCACTTCTAGCAGGTGATGCGAATACGGTATCTGATATTTATCGTAAGCGTGTAATCAGTCGAAGCATGTCGACGTTGGCATCTAGTGGTGCGATTCAACAAAATGGCTTCAATCCTGATTTCTCAGGCAAAGTTACAAAGTAGAGATTAATTCTATTTTGTGAGATCTGCATACGATGAATATTATTATTCGTCGTATGCTCACTCTAAGGATCCTTCCTCCTAGTAAGGATAAAATTCCCCTTTGCTTTTATCTGATTGAGTAAAGGGGAATGTTTTTAGAGTGTTTATACCTATTTGTAATAAGTGCTGAGGAAATATTATGAATCAAATTAAGCAGTTTTTTCTTTTCGGTTTAGTAATTTTCTTATTTAACCTATCTCCCATCTCAATATCTAATGTTCATGCTGCTGATGGAGAAAAGGCAGGTCAGAACTTTTCACCATTAGGTGTCGAAAGTCCTGCAGCTGATTTATGGCGTGCAGTACGCCAGAGAAATCCTGAAGGTGGTGAAAACCTTGTTGGACGCTCTCAAGTCAAAGGTCCTAATGCCTCAACTCTGATTAACGTTGGTGGCCAAGAATGGCGAAACTGGCGTAATTCAAAACTTATTCCATATTCCATGTATGCCCTTGGAGGAATGCTGCTAGTGATTGTCTTATTTAGACTAATACGCGGAAAAATAAAAATTAAAGCGGGACGATCTGGCAAAAAAATTAAACGTTTTACCAATTTCCAACGCTTTGTTCACTGGACAGTTGCTATTTTATTTGTGATCTTGGGAATTACTGGTGTGATTTTAACGTTAGGTCGTTACGGCTTATTACCATTAATAGGAAAAGAAGCTTTTGGTTTTATTGCCTATTACGGAAAGCTCTTACACAATTACTTAGGTCCAGTTTTCTCAGTGATGCTAGTTGTGATGTTATTTACCTTTATCAAAGGAAACATGTTTAATTGGACTGATATTAAATGGTTCCTAAAAGGTGGTGGCTTATTTGGTGGTCATGCTAGTGCAGGTCGCTATAACGGCGGTGAAAAAGCGTGGTATTGGATAGCTATGCTTGCAGGGATAGTTGTCGTTATCAGTGGGTTAATTCTTAATTTCCCTCAGCTGATTCCTATTTTGAATTTGAGTAGTGAGCAATTCCAACAAGCTCAGTTCTTACATGCCGTAGGTTCTATTGGGTTGTTTGTGGTTTCATTCGGTCATATTTACATGGGTACGTTTGCCATGGAAGGTGCATTTGAGGCTATGAGAACAGGTGAATGCGATTCGAATTGGGCGAAAGAACATCACGATATCTGGTACGAAGAATTACAAAGAGATGGTTCACTAACCATGAACGATACGGCGTCCAATCCATCTTCAAATGAAACGGCTCAAACAGCTTAGTTATTAGGCTGTTTGTTTTTTAATATTTTGTAAATACTTACACAAATACTGTCCTATACTAAATCATCGGACCCCTCTTTCTGTTTAACTCTAAAGCAGTAAAAACCCCTAAAAGTGGGGGGGTGTCTTTTTAGTCTATAAATCAATTATAAAACTGTGTTTTAAACACGGACTCTAAATCTTCAATAAAAATAATAATAGTAATAGCTAAATGAAAAGGAGCTTGCGAATGCAAAAATCACTACATCTTGATCCCGCTAAATGTACGGGATGCCTACAATGTGAGATGGCTTGTTCATATGAAAAACTAGGTGAATTCAATCCGTCTAGATCAGTTATCAAAGTATTTACCTTTCATGAAGAAGGTCGTTTTGCACCCTATACCTGTACACAGTGTGATGAAGCTTGGTGTTTACGCGCTTGCCCCGTAGATGCAATCACAATGGACTTAACATCCGGTGCAAAAATTGTCATTGATGATAAATGCGTGGGATGTAAGGTTTGTACAATTTCCTGTCCATTCGGCACAGTGAATTATGTACAAGAAACGGGCAAGGTCGCTAAATGTGATCTTTGTGGTGGGGATCCGGAATGTGCTAAAGCATGTCCTACCGATGCAATAACATGGATTGATGCTAATGCAACGGGATACGATCGAATGAAGGCTTTTGCAGAAAAGAGCCTTCCTAGCGCTAACACATCAGCATAAGGAGGAATAGTTATGTCTTGGACAAGAAAAATATTACGCGTAAATTTAACTGAAGGCACCTGTACTCCAGAGCCTCTAAACATGGAATGGGCCAAACAATATTTGGGTCAACGTGGTTTAGCAACTAAATATCTAGTGGAAGAAACTGATCCTAATGTTGATGCCTTAAGCCCAGAAAACCTATTTATTATGGCGACAGGTCCGTTAACAGGAACAATGGCATCTACTGGTGGTCGTTATTCGGTTATCACTAAAAGCCCATTAACGGGCGCGATTGCTTGCTCAAATTCTGGTGGGTTTATCGGCAATGAGTTTAAAAATGCTGGCTTAGATATGATTATCTTTGAAGGCAAATCACCTTCGCCTGTTTATTTATATATCGAAAACGATAAAGCTGAATTAAAACCAGCTGACGATCTTTGGGGTAAATCTGCTTGGGAAGCTGATGAGATGATTCATGCGAAGCATCAAGATCCTAATATAAAGATCGCCGTTGTTGGTCGTCCTGCAGAAGAAGGTTGTTTGTATTCTGCGGTAATAAATGATTTACACAGAGCAGCAGGTCGTTCTGGTGTTGGTACTGTGATGGCATCGAAAAATCTTAAAGCTGTTGCTGTTCGTGGAACTTTAGGCGTTGGCGGTGTTGATCAACCTCAAGAGTTCTTCGAAGCGGTAAATGCGGGTAAAAAAGTATTGGCAGATAACGCCGTTACAGGTGAAGGTTTGCCTGCCTATGGTACCCAAGTATTGATGAATGTAATCAATGGTGTGGGTGGATTACCAGCAAGAAACATGCGAGATGTAGGTTTCGAAGGTGCTGAAAATATATCAGCGGAAGCAATGAATGAACCGCGCGCGAGTGATGGCAAACCAAACCTCACTACCAACGGCGCATGTTTTGGTTGTACGATTGCCTGTGGCCGAATTTCAACCGTGGATAAGACACACTTTTCTGTTAAAGATAAACCGCAATATCATGGTGCTTCTGGCGGTTTAGAGTATGAAGCAGCTTGGTCTTTAGGTGCTGATACTGGTGTTGATGATCTTGACGCATTGACCTATGTAAACTTCATTTGTAATGAAGATGGCTTAGACCCGATTAGTTTTGGTTGTACCGTAGCTGCAGCAATGGAGCTATACGAAGAAGGCCAGATTAGTAATGATGAAACAGGTGGTATTGATTTACGCTTTGGTTCTGCAGAAGCCTTAGTGGCTTGTGTTGAAGCAGTCGTTTCAGGGACTGACTTTGGTAAAACCTTGGGTATGGGTTCTAAGTTACTGTGTGAGAAATACGGCAAACCAGAATTATCTATGACGGTTAAAGGCCAAGAATTCCCTGCATACGATCCACGTGGTATCCAAGGTATTGGTTTAGCCTATGCAACCTCTAATCGAGGTGCCTGTCATTTACGTGGATATACGATTGCCTCTGAAATTCTAGGCATCCCTGTAAAAACAGAGCAAGCGGATTCAGATGGCAAACCTGAACTGGTTAAAGCCTTCCAAGATGCGACTGCAGTGGTTGATTCAGCTGGTTTGTGTGTATTCACAACGTTCGCTTGGGGTATGGAAGATATTGCACCTCAAATTGATGCCGCCTGTGAAGGCGATTGGAGCATTGATAAATGTTTAGAAGCGGGCGAGCGTATTTGGAATATGGAGCGTCAATACAACAATGCGGCAGGTTTTACCGCTGATGACGATACTTTACCTAAACGTTTACTCAAAGAAGCAATCAAATCAGGTCCTACTGAAGGTCAAGTCAGTAAGCTTGGTGAAATGCTTCCTGTGTATTACGAAGTTCGTGGTTGGACACCGCAGGGTGTTCCGACAGCAGAAACCTTATCTCGTTTAGGACTGAGTTAACAAGCGAAAAAGTAGGTTTTCTTATGCATCATATTATTATCGGGGCAGGTCCTGGCGGTGTAGTAGCCGCCGAGACCATTCGTAAAACAAACCCTAACGATCAAATAACCTTAATTGGAAACGAACCAGCGCCACCTTATTCACGGATGGCAATACCCTATTTGTTGGTTGATGATATTAAAGAAGAGGGTACTTTTTTACGTTCTTCTGATCATTATCATCAACAAAGTATCGAATATTTACAAGCAAACGTAACAGGTATAGATGCTGATGCAAAGACTTGCGAGTTATCTGATGGTAGCAGTTTGGCATACGACCAATTGTGTATTGCAACAGGCTCAACGCCGATTTCACCGCCCATTAATGGCATTGATTTACCCAATGTACACTCCTGTTGGACGCTTGAAGATGCGCGTCAAATACTTTCTTTAGCGAAACCACAATCGCGAGTTGTATTGATGGGAGCTGGTTTCATCGGCTGTATTATTTTGGAATCATTGGTTAAACGTAAAGTGAATCTCAGTGTGATCGAAATGGGTAGTCGCATGGTACCTCGAATGTTGGATGAGAAAGCAGGGGGGTTACTCAAAAAATGGTGTGTAGACGATGGTGTCGGTGTTTATACCAGTACTAAGGTAAATGCGATTGAAGAAGCAGATGATGGCATGAACGTTATTTTGGATAATGGTGCGAATATCAAGGCAGATTTAGTCATTAGCGCCACGGGTGTTAAATCTAATACAACATTTGTCAAAGACTCTGGTTTAGATATTGATCATGGTATTTTGGTGAATAATAAGATGCAGACCAATTTGCCAAATATTTACGCGGTTGGTGACGTTGCGCAAGGTATGGATTTTTCTACGGGTGAATATACGGTTCAAGCCATCCAACCCACAGCTACTGATCATGGGCGAATCGCAGCATTGAATATGGCGGGTAAAAATGCTGAGCATAGCGGCTCATTGAATATGAATATTTTGGATACCTTAGGGCTAATATCTACCTCCTACGGCCTGTGGATGGGTGTTGAAGGTGGTGATACTGCTGAAATATATACTCCAGAACTATTCAAATATATGAACCTCAGGTTTGGTATTAACGATGAAGCGGATGTTCTTGTCGGTGCTACAACCATTGGTATGACAGAACATGTGGGTGTCTTACGCGGATTAATTGAATCTAAAGTTCATTTGGGGCACTGGAAGCAACGTCTGATTGATGATCCTATGCGTATTATGGATGCATATGTTGCGTCCACCCAAGAACTGGATAACGTGGTTTAATTTAACGCTAAAGTAGATTTAAAAAAGACACCCCCCTACTTTTAGGGGTTTAAGATAATCCAAACAATTACCAAATTCTAATATGAAGATGCACTTAGAACTCTATGCCTCACTGATGCACTTACTACCGCCAGGCACTTCTAGGCACAAACGTGAAATTAAAGTCGCTGAAGGGACCTCGGTTCAAGATATTATCGACGAATACAACATTCCCTTAGAAATGGCTCATATCGTTTTGGTTAATGGTAAATTTGTTTGTGAAGATAGAACGCAACATATCTTAGAAGAACAGGATGTACTCTCTATTTGGCCACCAGTAGCTGGTGGATGACATTGAACAAGCGTGTTTACGAAATGGGCTATACGCCTTTAGAGTTTAGAAAAGCTTTATTAGGACAATTTGATTCAAATACGAATTTTTCGATCAAAGAAATTGGAACGGATTCTTGGTCGATCGAAGATATAGATGAATCTATCTATATTGAAGTTAGCATCGTCGTAGGCACTCCGCGAAAAATAGCCTTATTAACGCTGCCTGTATTGAATACAGAGTTTATTTTTAAACAGATAACAGAAATACAAGAAAAAGAATTTATGAAAACATTCTTTAAATATTTTCATAAAGGCGGTGGTTGACCTCTTACGTTACAATCAACTTATGAATGAAAAAGAACTCAGCCGCTATGCTCGTCAAATACGCTTAAATCAAATTGGCGAAGCTGGTCAACAGAAATTACTAGATTCCACAGCGTTGATCATTGGAATGGGTGGCTTAGGTTCACCTGTTGCCATGTACCTTGCAGCAGCAGGAATAGGAAAGTTAATTATCAGCGATTTTGATCAAGTCGAAGATTCTAATCTGCAACGTCAAATCGTACATCGAACCCAAGATATTGGTGAGCTAAAAGCGTTATCGGCAAAACGCACGATTGCAGAAATTAACCCCGATTGTGTGGTTGAAGCCATTGATTGGGAATTAGATGAAGATGAACTCGAACAGCGTCTATCTGAAGCAGATATCGTCTTAGATTGTTCAGATAATTTTCCGACGCGCTTTGCGATCAATCGCGCCAGTGTAAAAACGAATACGCCCTTAGTATCAGGCGCTGCAATTCGTATCGAAGGTCAAATAGCCAGTTATATCCCCAATACTGATGGACCTTGCTATCAATGTTTGTATAAACAGCAGTTTGAGAGCACTGAAACCTGTGCCATGGAAGGAGTGTTATCACCAGTTGTTGGTGTTATTGGCACAATGCAAGCCTTGCAAGCTATTCTCATCCTCACAGGCCATGCTGACAATGTAAATGGTAAGCTATTACTGTTTGATGGCTTGAGTATGGAATGGCAAAGAGTACAAGTGCCCAAAAACCCTAATTGTGCCTGCTGTGGTTCCCAGGAACCCAGTAGGAAGTAAAATAATTTGCCTAAGGAAATATCGAGGAAGGATGAAACAACGCTAGCAATATGGTTGAATGCACTGTTCAAAACCCTATAAAAGTAGGGGGGTGTGATTTAGTAATTCTTAAGCTTGTTCCCAAGGTAAACCATTGAAACGCCAACCATTTAAGGTGCCACGCTGGTGATTCTCATCTCGATCACCTTCAAAGCCATCGGTAATATGATAGATATTTGTCATACCTTTTTCGATAAGTTCTAGGCCAGCTTTTTCTGATCGATTTCCGCTTCGACATATCAATATAATAGGGCAGTTATTATTTGTACTGGCTTTCTGCATCTGATGAATTTCTTTGTAAAAATTCGGATTAAATTCCCAATCTGGATCATCCATCCATGCGACATGGGTACTTTCAGTAGGATGACCAATGAAGAGATATTCCATTGAAGTACGGATGTCTATTAGCTGTGCTTCAGGATTTTCTTTGAGTAATTGAGAAGCTTCGAGCGAGTTTAAATGGCCTAGTTCTGTAATTGGTTCTGACATAAATGTTTTCTACTGACAATGAATGTTACTTATCTAAAACTTCAAATAAAACTAAAAACGTTTTTTGTAATGGATTGTTATTGTTGTCAGAAACCATTAAATATTGATTGTCGCGAAAATGTGTAAGACCTTCAAAATTATCTAAAATCCAGCCTTCTGATGTATCTAATCTTGCAAGGTTTTCAGTTTCACAAAAGCTATTTTTATCGCATTTATTTAAGTTTAGTTGGCGTAAGCTTATCACTACGGGTGATAAAAGCCCATTGTAAGCTCTCTCAAGAATTAACAGTTTATCTTTAGAAAGAATCTCTAACGCAGTTATCGAGCTATTTTTAACTTTTGAAGCGGCAAAGTGCCACTCTTTACCGGTGCTCGAATAAACCGTTTGCTGATTCAATGGCTTGGCTTTCAATGGTTTTTCAGAAGCGGTCAGCACACCATAATGAGGATGCAACGCTACACTTTCTAACGCTTTATTTTTAGCTCTAAAGTACTTTCTTTTACGTAACTTCTTAACCGTTTTAATTTTACTTAAAAATTGACCATTGCTTGAAAACTTTGCAATTCGAGGTTTATTCTCAAAAGAAATAATGAGTTCCGAGTCTCCACGTTTGCCATTATTACCATTCACTAAAGTTAAACCCTCGGAATCACTAAATTTACCTTTTAATGCTTGTTTTTGTTGGTCAAGCAATGGCATCGCAGCGACAATTTTTACATGACTCAAGGAATCATTTTTTATGTTTAATTTTAAATGATAAAGAAATCCTTCATCTGAAATTGAATACAAAAGCTGCTCATCTTCATCCCAAGCAAGATCGGATAATTCAACAATTGGAAATGAGTTTATGTTTTTTGATTGTATTAAATAACTACTAAGAATATTAATTCGTGAATGAGAGGAGGCTGTATCTGAGTGACCTAGATTTTCCGGTTTTATTGAATAGTTATATGCATTGGCATTGTTTGTGCCACATGCACTGATTAAGGTCAGCGTTGATAGTAACAACCATAAAAAAAGCCGTTGACGAATAAATGTCAACGGCTTTAGCGAGTTAAATGTAAACGATATAAGCATAGGCGTTACTATATCGCTTATTTTGTATAACTCAACTTTTGATAGGGCTTAATTGTCCTTTAAGAATCCGGCGACCTGTAGGTTCTACAACTTCCTTGCCTTGTTTTTCAACAGTTACAGCAAGCGAACCAATATTTTGTAGGTTTATCCATTCTTCTTCACTGATATCTAGTTTGGTAATACCCGTTTTAGAGATAGTGCCCATTTTCATTGGTTTAGCACCCGATTTAGGGTGGCACCAAAGTGTAAGTTCCATACCATCTGCAACTACCATTGGTTTCATAATATCAATGGTGAGTTTCATTTCCGATTTCTGAATTTTAGTCGTAGCAATGGCTTCTCCGTTAGCGTCGTATTCCATCGCTGCGGTGTAGGATGCAATTGCTGCTGGGTCAATTCCAGTCTTAGGATCAACATTCAAAGCGATAACCACTACAGCTAGTGCAGCTGCCATACCGAAACCTTGTTTGAAGAAACTCGTTTGCCACCAAGGAGTCTTTACTTCTTGTTCTACTGTAACATCTTCGACTGGATTCTCTTTAATGTGCGCTTGAATGTTGTTCCAAACGGCATCAGAGGGTTTCTTTTCTGGCAATAATTCTACCAAATTGGCAAATTTTGCTTCATAAGCATCAACGGTAGCTTTTAGATAAAAATGGGTATCCATTAATACTTCAAAACGTTCGCGAGCGCGTCCTTGCAATGAGCCGACGGCGTATTCCATCGCCAGAAGTTCGAAA
The DNA here is from genome assembly GCA_937974135.1 of uncultured Cocleimonas sp. Lineage (GTDB taxonomy): Bacteria > Pseudomonadota > Gammaproteobacteria > Thiotrichales > Thiotrichaceae > Cocleimonas. The sequence goes on from CALJIH010000289.1 coordinate 32,744, forward strand.
ACTTCAGGGTTTTGGTAGCGCTTTGGCGTACTTTTTAATTCATGCATGGTCTTAAATCCTCTAGGCCTCTTCTAATCCAAGCCTTAATTGTTCCAAGAGGTTTGTCGAGTTTGTCGGCAAGCTCTTGATGTGTGTGTCCATAATAATAGGACAATAAAATACATTCTTTCTGGTCAGGCTTCAGCTTGTTTAAGCAAGTCATCAAACCTTGTATATCTTGGCTTAAATCTTGTAAGCCTTCTGGTTCAAGTTCGCTAGATGCAAAATCCAAACCTTCGTATTCTATTTCGGTTTCGGACGGTTTAGTTTTCAAACTTCTTAGTTTGTCCAAACCTTTATTGCGAATAACAGTGGACATCCACGTCATCGCCTTTCCTTTACCTGGGGTATAAGTGTCAGCTTTATCCCAAATTTTTATAAAGCCTTCTTGCAGAACGTCTTCAGCAAGTGCTTCTGTTCTCATTAAACGCAAGCTTAAGCTCATTAATTTTGGCGATGCTTGCTCATACAGTTGCTTAAAAGCTAACTGGTCTCCTTTTGCTGTCTTATGCAGCAAATCAGCGTAAATGTCTTCCATTCTTTTTCACTTTATCGTTATGTTAGTAAAAGCGTAATTTCTGTTGTTAATTTTATATACGCAAGTAAATAATTTCTAGATGCAAAAAAGGCCCCAAAAGGAGCCTTTTTAATTTAATTAGAATCTTTCCAGTAAATTAAGATTCTGCTTCAACTTCTTTCATGCTCAAACGCATACGACCTTGGCGGTCAATTTCAAGCAATTTAACTTTAACTTCATCACCTTCACTTAAGTGATCGCCAACTTTCTCAACACGCTCATTACTGATCTGTGAGATATGAACTAAGCCATCTTTACCAGGCAGAATCGTAACAAATGCACCGAATTCCATGATCTTAGCCACTTTACCTTCGTAAATTTTACCCACCTCAGCTTCAGCAGTAATGTCTTCGATGATTTTCTTGGCAGCTTCAGCAGCAGCGCCGTCAACCGCAGATATTTTGATTGCACCTGTGTCATCGATATCAACTTGCGCACCTGTTTGTTCAGTAATTCCGCGAATTGTCTCACCGCCTTTACCGATAACTTCACGAATTTTATCAGGGTTAATCTTCATCGTGACATAACGAGGTGCAAAGTCAGAAATATCATCACGTGATTCTGAAATTACTTTGTTCATTTCATCAAGAATATGTAAACGTGCTGTTTGTGCTTGTTCAAGCGCAATTTCCATAATCTCTTTGGTGATGCCATCAATCTTGATATCCATTTGCAGTGCGTTGATACCATCTTTAGTACCTGCCACTTTAAAATCCATATCACCTAAGTGATCTTCGTCGCCCAAGATATCGGTTAATACAGCAAACTTTTCGCCTTCTTTAACCAGACCCATTGCGATACCCGCAACTGGTGCTTTAATTGGAACACCGGCGTCCATCAATGATAGTGATGTACCACAAACTGAAGCCATTGAGCTTGAACCGTTTGATTCTGTAATTTCAGAAACAACACGGATTGTGTAAGGGAATGATTCTTGATCTGGCATAACTGCAAGAACACCGCGTTTAGCTAAACGACCATGGCCAATTTCACGACGTCCTGGACTACCTGTACGACCTGTTTCACCAACAGAGTATGGAGGGAAGTTGTAATGAAGCATGAATGCGTCTTTGAAAGAACCCTGCAGTGCATCAACGATTTGTGCATCGCGAGTTGTACCAAGCGTTGTTACAACCAATGCTTGTGTTTCACCACGAGTGAATAGTGCAGAACCGTGAGTACGTGGTAAAACGCCTACACGTGATTCAATGCCACGAACTGTTGAGCTGTCACGACCATCAATACGAGGCTCACCCGCAATAATTCGGCTACGAACTATGCTTTTCTCTAATGATTTAAATGCATCACTCACATCACCTTCTTCAGGAGAATCTTCAGCATCTGTAATTAATGCTTCCATTAATTTCGTTTTAGCTGCTGCGATCTTGTCTTGACGATCCATTTTGTCAGCCGTTGAAAACGCATCTTTAAGATCAGCTTCACAAATATCAGCAACAGATTTAGCCAATGCTTCATCTTTTTCAGCAGCTTGCCATTCCCAAGTTTCGTTATCCACTTCTGAAGCAAATTCTTTGATTGCCGCAATCGCTGATTGCATTTGATCGTGACCGTAAACTACCGCACCTAACATGATTTCTTCAGAAAGCTCTTTCGCTTCTGATTCAACCATTAATACCGCTTGGTCAGTACCTGCAACGATTAAGTCTAGATCAGACTCTTCTAATTCAGTCGCACTTGGGTTTAAGATGTAATCGCCATCTTTATAGCCTACCTGTGCTGCACCGATAGGGCCAGCAAACGGAATGCCTGAAGCTGCTAGTGCTGCAGAAGTACCCAGCATTGCTGCTACGTCAGGTAAAACTTCTGGGTTTAAAGACACAACTGTGATGATTACCTGAACTTCGTTCATGTATCCGTCAGGAAATAAAGGACGAATAGGGCGATCAATCAAACGTGCCAATAATGTTTCGCCTTCACTTGGACGACCTTCACGGCGGAAGAAACCACCCGGTATTTTACCTGCAGCGTAAGTCTTCTCTTGGTAATTTACAGTTAATGGGAAAAATGACTGCCCTGGCTTTGCTTCTTTTCGGCCTACAACCGAAACAAAAACTACCGTGCCACCCATATCTACTTTTACAGCGGCATGTGCTTGGCGAGCAATTTCACCCATTTCAATTTCTACGGTGTGATTACCGTATTCAAACGTTGTTGTTACAACATCAAACATATTTATTTATCCTTAATGATATTTTTTAGTGTGTCGAAATAGCCATGAAGGGTGTTTATAGAAATCATTTTAAATTTGAGATGCCAAAAATAACTTTTATAAACATCCTAGCTATGGCGAATAATGAAAAACACCGCACGAATGCGGTGTTTTATAACTGCTGTTAGCGACGAATACCGAGACGCTTAATTAAGTCTTGATAACGCGCTGAATCTTTACGATTTAAGTAATCGAGCAAGTTACGGCGCTGGTTTACCATTCTCAATAAACCACGACGTGAGTGATGGTCTTGCTTGTGAATTTTAAAATGCTCCGTAAGATGCTTGATATTTGCTGTTAATAGCGCAATCTGCACTTCCGAAGACCCGGTGTCAGTGTCTGACAAGCGATATTCGGCTACGATTTTCGCTTTAGTTTCTGCGTTCAGAGACATATATTCCTAAGTTCCAGAGGTTGAATCTACTTTAGCTATTGCTGTGAGTAGAGGTTAAAAAAAGTATGCGTAAAATTAAATCTCAAAAGAATAATACGGATACCCTAAAAAGCCGCGCATTGTAACACGCATATATAGCCAAAGTAAGCTTTAAAAGCCTAATTTATCGGTATTTTGTATCAGGCAATCATACTTAAGAATGGTTAAAAGTGGGGGGGTGTCTTTTTTAAGTTTTTAAACTATAAAAACGAGCTATAGCAAAGCTTACACAATACTTTCACTGTGGCTCAAAATGGAAGTTTTTGAAAAGAACTGCTTATATGTAGGGGGAGCTTTTACACGCGTTTTATTTTGTTTTTCGCTCAAAGCCTAACCAGTGATCTAAGGAAATTTTACCAGGGCCAATAATGATTAGAGCCGCGGCAATACCCGCCCACCACATGGCAGGGTTTACCCAATGCGACCATGTCGGGAAGACAGCCAATTGAATAAAGATTGTCATTATCAAAATACCTAGTGCGGCAAAGCGTGTGAATAAACCGATCATAATTAATGCCGGTAAAATGATTTCTGCAACACCTGCGGTAACTGCTAGGTATTTGATATAGGTGACTGTTGTAGAACCTTCTACATATTCTAAAGTTTTAGGATCACAAAGTAATAATGCGCCTGCGCGAGGTTCTTCAGGACAGAAAAATTCGTATAAGAATAAATCGTAGACACCAGGGTCAGGTTTTAAAAAGCCGTTCCACTTCGCCATACCTGAGGTGAAGAAAACAAAAAATAGCTGCCAGCGAAGACCCAATAATGCAATGGGTTTGAATATTATGTTGAACCATTCAAAAACAGTAATGTAAATAGTATGGATTAAATTCATAATTTCACTCTATTGTTGTAGCAATTGTGCGTTTAGGAGCTCTGCAAATAAGGTTGATATATCAAAGCTTTCATCATTTTCCAAAGCACGGTTGCTGGCAGTATCAATGTCTGCATTTTGTTTAAGGCATGTCATAAAAACGGCTTCACTAACTGACAAAGGTTTGGCTTGTACTTGTAAATCCATTTGCCAAAAAAGCACTGAATTTTTATGTTCTTTTAGTTCTATCTTTTGCTCATCATCAAGATCAGCAAATCGTAATTGTCCCCATAATTCAAATATATCAAAATCAAGCGCAACTATGCGACTAGAGTCTACCAAAGTAAGAGGCAGTTCACCTAAATCGATACCTTGAGAAATCATTTCTTGAACAGCCGGCAGCGTTAAAAACGTTTCTCCATTCTCGTTAAGTGATTCTGACCACGCTTGATCTAAGCGACAAATATCCATTACGTAAGGATACTGAGCAATCACTTCGGCTAAATCGTCTTGCATAAATTGAATAAAACTTGGCGATGAAGATTCTTCAAAATATTCATCAAAACCGTACCCGATGAGTGTTGCGGCTTTAGGTGGAGCAAGATTGACATAGGCGCTAGCTACTTGTGAAAAATAATCCTCTCCCCACAGCTTAACTAAGCAAGGAAAGTTACTTTCAAGTGCACTGATACTGGCTCTGATAAAACCATTTCGATAGACGCTTAAAAACGCAGCAGGTCTGCTTTCTTCTAAATAAGTTGAGACAGCATCTCTTTCACCTGACTGCATAAATTGCTGAAAAGCATTTAAATAATAATCATGTGAATAGCTTTCAGTCGTCATAAGTCAATGCTGGCTTTGAGTATTTGGGTAGTTCTGTGGATTTGCTTAATATCGAATAAGCTTGGTTACGTTCAACCATTAATTCACCAAATTCGGGTAAATTGTCATCTCGTTCTAATAGCACTGGCTTAGGCCCTAAAATTGATAAAGCAGTTTCCAATAAGTCCCAAACGGCTTGATCCACAGGTGCAGCATGACTATCGATCAGTAAATCTTCTGGGTAATTAGGGTCAGGATCAAATCCAGCGATATGAATTTCCCCTACCTTTGTCGGATCTAAAGATTCTAAATAATGTTTTGGATTTAATTGCGTGTTTCGATAGCTCAGGTATAAATTATTAACATCAATAAGTAACCCTGCGCCAGTACGTGATGCCGCTTCCATCAAAAAATCGGCTTCATCCATTTCCGCAACAAAATCTAAGTAATTCGTAGGATTTTCAACGAGGATATTTCTTCCAATAGCATCTTGATAACGATTAATGCCATCGCAAAGGCAGTTCAGTGCCTGTTGTGTTCGTGGTAATGGCAGTAAATCAGAAAAATATGCGTGTTGGCTAGTTGACCAAGTCGCATGTTCAGATACTAATACCGGATTGAAACGATTAACCAAATTGGCAACTTGTGCCAAATGGTCTGTGGTGATTTTCGCAGGTCTCTCATTAAATGAACCGAGAGAGCCTGCGACACCGTGAAAGCTTAATGGAAAGCTTTCAGCAATTGCTTCTAAATAACGAAGTCTTGGCCCACCTTTTACAAAATAGTTTTCAGTATGTACTTCAAACCAAAGTTCTGATGCTGTGCCTGGATAACTTTTCGAACTAGCTAATGAGAGTGCTTCCTCATAATGCTGTGGTTTCAAATTTATCCCTGCACCTGACAGTGTTGACTGCTTGGCATCAAATTGGGCCAAATGACTTTTCATTATTAGAATTTATGACTATTTGATTTCAGTCTTAGAGCCTTTACCTGTTGGTGTAATAATGTGCTCACAAGTACCTTTTGGTGCATAAGTCCATGCATTTTTCTGGAAATCAGATGTTGAAGTGCCTTGACAACTAGTACCTGGACCAGCAGCACAATCGTTTTCACCCGATAGAGCAATACCGAAACATTTGTCTTTACGACCTGAAATTGCGGCACCTTGTACCCAAGCATTAAAACTCTTTTTAGCACCCTCTGAGGCGTCTGCTGAAATTTTAAGTTGGCTGTTTGGTTTTGCAACTGAAACAGAAGTTAAAACGGCAAGAGTAGCGCCGGCGATTAGTGCAGAATTAATAGAATTTTTCATAATGTCCTTTTGTTAAATAGTTAGTAAAATTGAAGACATCTTGTGATGTCTATAAAAATATACGCAATAGGTTTTAATTTAGATCATGGAAAATTAAAAATATAAACTTTTTTAACTTTAAAAAGTTAACTCAAACAAACTGCATAAACAAGTAGTTGTTTGTATGTAAAGTATATTGAATATCTAAAAAAGTACAGTGTAAAGGGTATAAACGGTTAGTCGTCTATCGTTTGGTTATGATTTTTTGACTTATATAAGCTGCGTATTCATTAGTCTTTTAGGCTTAAGTAGGGTTTTGCCAGATTCATTTTTCATGTATTCACCAATCCCTAAAAATTCTTCTTTTTCGTTGTAAAGACGAATTTTGTCTGACTCGGGCATATCATCACAAGCAACTCTAATACCATTTTGAATTAAACTAACGTCTTTCTGATTTAATATCATTGCTGGAAATTCTAATAAAGCTGAATCAATAGGTAACAGTATCTGAGAAAGCTTGTTATCTTTTTCTAAGGACTCTATCTCATCAATCGTATACAGTTTACTACAATCGAATGGGGATACCTCGGTGCGCCTAAGCATACTTAAATGCGCACCAAAACCCAAAGCATCACCAATATCTTGGGCTAAGGTTCGAATATATGTACCTTTACTACAATGTACATCGAGAGTAATTGAATCTTTAGTAAATTCGATGAGTGTTAGTTGGTGAATAGTGACATGACGAACTTTGCGTTCTATCTCAATGCCTTGACGCGCTAATTTATATAAAGGCTGCCCGTTATGTTTGAGTGCAGAATGCATTGGAGGAATTTGTTCTATTTCTCCTCTAAAGTTTGCTAATACTTTTTCAATGTCGTCTTGATCGAAATGCGTTACCTTTATTTTGTTTAATTCTTCGCCTTCTTTATCACCGGTTGTGGTAGTAACACCTAATTGTGCAGTGCAACGGTAGCGTTTATCAGAGTCGAGTAAAAACGAAGTCACTTTGCTGGCTTGTCCAAAACAAATAGGGAGAACACCCGTGGCTAAAGGATCGAGGCTACCTGTATGACCAGCTTTTTTGGCATTAAATAAGTATCTGACTTTTTGTAATGCAGAATTAGAACTTCTGCCCAGAGGCTTATCGAGTAACAGGATACCGTCTACATTATTTCCTTTTTTACGTGACAAGTTTCTTAAACCTCTTTGAAAACAGATTCGTCAAAGTGCAGCATGTAAAAGTAGGGAGATGTCTTTTTATTCTGAATTAGACGTCTTTTTATCGGAAGACACTGCTTTATCAATCATTACAGAAAGATCATTCGCACGTTGTTCGGTATCGTCGTAAATAAACGTAAGCGCCGGAGTATTGCGTAATTGAATTGCACGACCAAGTTCGCGACGTAAAAAACCTGCAGCGTTGTTTAAACCTTTTTCACATGCTTCGTGTTCGTCTTGATTCAAAGCATCAAAAAAAACTTTAGCTTTGCCTAAATCTTTTGTCACTTTCACATCGAGAATACTTACCATGCTGACGCGTGGATCTTTGATCTCATTGCGTATCAGCATGGAAAGCTCACGTTTTATTTGCTCACCAATGCGATCTGTTCTTGAATAATCGTAAGGCATTCTAAACAGAACTCATCGTCAAAAGGGCGTAAAAGTGGGGGGGTGTCTTTTTATTCACGTTTAAACGTCTTTTATAACGAACGCTTGATTTCAGTACGAGTAAACACTTCGATCTGATCACCCGGCTGAACATCGTCATAGTTCTTAACACCAATACCACACTCAGTACCTGCAACCACTTCTTTCACATCATCTTGATGACGACGCAGTGATTCAAGCGCACCTTCGTAGATAACCACGTCTTTACGCAGTACACGGATTGGTAAGTCTTTCTTAACCTTACCTTCAGTAACCATACAACCTGCGATGTTTCCGAAGCCAGAACCCGTGAATACGTCTTTAACTTCTGCGATACCCACCATTTCTTCACGAAGCTCAGGAGCAAGTAAACCACTCATAGCATCGCGAACATCATCGATTAGTTCGTAGATAATGCTGTAGTAACGTATTTCGGTATCAGACTCTTGCGCAAAACGACGCGCTGATGCATCTGCACGTACGTTGAATCCAATGATTACTGCTTCAGATGATTGCGCTAGCGTGATATCTGTTTCACTCAATCCACCCACACCTGATGATATGATATTAACCACAACTTCATCAGTTGAAAGCGCATTCAATGAGCTCTTGATTGCTTCCAAAGAACCTTGAACGTCTGCTTTAAGTAACACATTAAGCGTACTCTTTTCGCCGTCTTGCATTTTCTCGAACATCGCATCTAGCTTCGCAGCTTGTTGTGCAGCAAAACGTGTTTCACGTTCTTTTTCATGGCGTCTTGTCGCTAATTCACGGGCACGACGCTCACTTTTTAATACGATTAAATCATCGCCTGCAGATGGCGTTCCTGATAAACCAAGAATTTCAATTGGCGTAGAAGGGCCAGCATGTTCGATTGATTTACCTAAGTCATCAGACATCGCACGAATACGACCAAACTGTGATCCTGCAAGGACTACATCACCTTTCTTCAAGGTACCTTCTTGAACTAAGATCGTTGCAACTGCACCGCGACCTTTAACAACGCTCGATTCTACCACGGTACCTTTTGCAGGACCTTCAGTACGTGCTGTTAATTCTTTAACTTCTGCTACAAGTAAAACAGATTCTAATAGCTTATCTATACCTTCGCCTGTAAGCGCAGAAACGTTAACAAATACGTCTTCACCGCCCCATTCTTCAGGGACAACCTCGTAATTAGTTAAACCACTTTTTACTTTTTCAGGATCAGCTGCATCTTTGTCTATCTTATTGATTGCAACAATTAATGGCACACCCGCTGCACGGGTATGTTTAATTGCTTCTTCTGTTTGTGGCATAACGCCATCATCAGCCGCAACAACAAGGATTACGATATCAGTCGCTTGCGCCCCACGTTCACGCATCTGGCTAAACGCCGCGTGACCTGGTGTATCTAAGAAAGCGATAACGCCATTGTCTGTTTCTACTTGATAAGCACCAATGTGTTGTGTAATTCCACCCGCTTCGCCAGAAGCTACGCGACTTTTACGAATGTAATCCAATAGAGAAGTCTTACCATGGTCAACGTGACCCATAATAGTTACAACAGGTGCTCTTGGTGTTTGTTCGAAATCGCTGGTATCTTCAAGTAGATTTTCAGTTGAAGATTGCTCTTCTTCGGATGCTGCTGCAGTTGCCTCATGGCCCATTTCTTCAACGATCAAAATCGCTGTATCTTGGTCAACCACTTGATTAATAGTAGCCATTACGCCCATGCCCATCATCGCTTTGATAACATCGGCGCCTTTGATAGAAAGCATTGCAGCTAATTCAGATACAACAATAGTGTCTGGAACTTCAATGCTACGAACTACGGGCTCAGTAGGCGCAACGAAACCATGATCTGTCGATTGCTCGATTTTAACGTTTCTGGTGCGCTTACCTTTCTTTTTACGTTTACCGCTCAAACCTTCTTTAACATGAAGTTGACCAGGGCCAGAGTTACGACCTTGGAAAGGCTTCTTTTTACCTTTATTAGCGTTCGCATTAGGCGAAGCTGGTGCAACATCGGGTGCACTCGCTGGAGCGGGTTTAGGATCAGGACGAACCGGAGAGGGACGTCTTTTGAATTTTGATGCTGCTTCATCGCGAGCTCGTTTAGCTAAAAACTCTCTTCTTTCTTTAGGATCTTTTGGTAATTCAAGAGGTGCCGGTGGCGCTTCTTCTGCAACAACTTCATCAGTTGTATTATCAACGTCTTCTGCAGCTTTTGCTTTTTCTTCTTCAGCGGCTTGTTTGGCGGCATCGCGCTCAGATTTTTCTGCAGATTTGCGTTCACTGGTAGCTTCACGATCAGCTTTGTTTTTATCCGCTGCTTCTTCGCGAGCTTTACGCTCGTTAGATAGTTGCTCAGCTAATTCGTCAGTACGATTAGCAGAAGCAGCTAGTTCTTCCAATTCATTGGCATCAACTTCTGTATCAGTAGGTGCAGCAGCACGCGTGAAGTTCTTCTTGCGGCGAACTTCCACAGAAACATTCGACTTTCCAGAAGAACCTTTGATTTCTGTGCTAGAACGACGCTTAAGTGATATTTTACCACCTGATTTCTTAGGTGCCGCTTCGGTCTTTTTTGCTTGACCGGTGCGAATGAACTCTAATAGGTCGAGTTTTTGTCTGTCCGTAATGCTGTCATCCGGACCAGACACTTCAATGCCTGCATCTTTAAGCTGTTGTAATAAACTATCAACAGGAGCGCCAATGATTTCGGCGAGTTGTTTTACTATTATGTCTGACATTTAATTTACCTCTATATGAGCTTGCTCGAGCGATTGCGTTACACATTTGAAGCAGTTTCATCAGCACCATCTGATGCTTCTTCTGCTTCCGCTTCGGCAAACCATGGCTCACGTGCAGTCATGATCAACTTAGCAGCCTGTTCTTCATCTATGCCGTCAAACTCAACGAGTTCGTCTGTAGCTTGTTCGGCTAAATCTTCCATAGTACAAATACCTTTACTTGCCAATAATTGCGCAAGTGCGTTAGTCATACCTTTCATTTCTAATAAGTCTTGTGCAGGTTTACCACCTTCGCCTGTGATCGCTAAAGCGAGTAGGGCGTTACGTGCACGACTTCTTAATTCTTCAATAATTTCTTCGTCGAATTCTTCGATTTTTAAGAACTCTTCTGCGGGTACATAAGCGACTTCATCAAGGCTTGAGAAACCTTCATCCACTAAGATCATCGCAACTTCTTCATCAACATCAAGCTTTTCAGCGAAGAGGCTGACCATGATGTTTTGTTCACTCTTAGTTTTGTTCTCGGCTTCTTCTTCACTCATGACATTGAGTGTCCAGCCGGTGAGTTTGCTCGCTAGGCGAACATTTTGACCACCTTTACCGATGGCTTGTGCCAACATTTCTTCGTCAACACCAATGTCCATGCTTTTCTTATCTTCATCGATGACGATAGATAATACTTCAGCAGGTTGCATCGCATTGATAACAAACTTTGCGATATCGTCATCCCAAGGAATGATATCCACACGCTCGTTATTCATTTCGTTAGTTACGGTTTGGATACGTGAACCACGCATTCCTACACAAGCGCCTACAGGATCAAGGTTTGGTACGTTAGCACGAACCGCAATTTTAGAACGCGAACCAGGATCACGCGCAGCGCCCATTATATCAATCAACTCTTGACCAATCTCTGGTACTTCTAGGTTAACTAATTCAGTTAAAAAAGCATCATCAATACGACTGACAATCAGTTTTGGTCCGCCGCGGCCTTCTTCGTCAATTTCTTGTAAAATACCGCGCATACGATCGCCCATTCGAGCCATCTCGCGTGGAATCATAAATTCACGAGGAATAATCGCTTCGCTGTTTTCACCAAGATCAAGTACCACACCACGTCGATCAACACGTTTAACCGTACCTAATACCAAACCACCCACGTTTTCTTGGAATGCATCAGCGACTTTTTGGCGTTCTGCTTGACGAACTTTCTGCATGATGACTTGTTTTGCAATTTGTGCAGTAATTCGACCAAACTCGATAGAATCAACTTTCTCTTCTAAGTATTCACCGATTTCTAGATTAAGTTTTCGATCATCTGCATAGCTTTTCAGAATATGTCTTTCAGGTGATTCAAACTCTGGGTTCTCGTCGTCCATAATCTCCCAACGACGGAAGGTATCGTAGTCGCCCGTTTCACGATCAATATCAACACGGAAATCTTGCTCAGCACCGTAGCGTTTGCGCGTAGCTGTTGCGATTGCAATCTCAACCGCCTCAAAGATATCTTCTGCTTCTAGGTTTTTCTCATTAGAAACAGCATCTACTACGTATAATATTTCTTTGCTCATAATTTATTTCAACCTTTAGTCCAGAACTAATCTAGCTCTATCAATGGATTCAAATGGAATCTCAAATTCTTGATTGTCGACTTCTAAGTGGACAATCGATTCAGTCGTCTTTAATAACGTACCTTTAAAATTTCTGCGCTCATCAATCGGTGTGCGGGTGCGGATTTTCATCGACTCGCCAATATAATCTTGATATTGATCAGCCGTAAATAATACCCGATCCATTCCAGGTGATGAGACTTCCAATATATAAGCCACTGGAATAATATTCTCAACATCTAAAACGGCGCCAATTTGACGACTGACTATAGCGCAATCATCAACACTAATACCTTCATCTTCTTTTTCAATAAAAATACGTAACAAAGCGCTTTCGCGTTGTGGACGATACTCGTAACCCCAAAGGATATAATCTAATCCTTCGACAGTATTTTTTACGATCTTATCTAACTCATTTTGCACGTTATAATCACGCCATTTCAAATTTTCGAGTAATAAAAAAGCCCCGTTAAAACGGGGCTTTTTTATTATGAATTACGCTATTATACCGCGTTCTTCCTATGTTTGGTAGCGGGGGCAGGATACGATACTACGACCTTCCCCGCGGAGCTATTTAGAGTATGAGACCGACATTCGGGCTGATTCAAAAAATAACACCAAAGTGTTTGGTAGCGGGGGCAGGATTCGAACCTACGACCTTCGGGTTATGAGCCCGACGAGCTGCCAGACTGCTCCACCCCGCATCAGAGGATGGGCATTATAGGGAGTCTTTTTACTAAGATCAAGCGATAGGAAACAGTTTATTTAAATAAACTGTGCAAAAGTGGGGGGGTGTCTTTTTTAATCTTATTTGAGGTGCTTATTGAGTAATTCTTCAAGCATAACTTCGTTCATTTGGCCGTTATGACTTGCGACGATCTTTTGTTTGCTATTAATCAATAAGGTGTAAGGTAATGCGCCATCTGGATTTCCGTAGGCGGCTGAAACATCGTATGCTTTCTCCACACCATAAGAAGTAGGGTAATCCATAGGAACTTCTGCAAGAAACCTCTCAACATCTTCTTTATCTTCAATAGCTACGCCTAAAAAAGCCACACCCTTATCTTTAAATTGATGTTGTACTTTATTGAACGCAGGTATCTCAGCACGACAGGGCGCACACCAAGATGCCCAGAAATTTAATACCACGAACTTATCCTTATAATCGGATAAATTCATGGTGCCACCGTTTAATTGGTCAAGACTGAACATAGGAGCAGTTCTGCCTACCACATCCCCATCAAACTTGGGTGGATTATGACCAAGATTATTTTCTATAAAATATACAATCTGAGAGTCAGCTCCGAATATTTTTTTATGTAAATCACTCTTGATTGCGTATGCACTAGACATCGCAAGTAAAACCATCACAGCTAAAAATAGGGGGAGTTTTTTCATACTAAATAAATTTCGTCATTATTCGTGTTCAAGGGTTTTTCTATTTTAAGGTTTGCTTAAATTCTTGTACATGCTCATGAAAATCTTTTGCGCCTTTATACCCAACAATACGATAGGGCTTATTTTCATTGGAGTTTTTATCAAAAAATAAGATGGCTGGAGGACCATACAAGCCAAAACGTTTGTTCAAAGCTTTATCTATGTCGTCATCAGCCGTTACGTCCGCTTGGATGAGCAACGTATCTTTTAGTGATTCAACCACAGCTTTATCAGTAAAGGTGGTGTGCTCCATTTCTTTACAAGAGATACACCAATCCGCATAAAAATCTAGCATTACGGCTTGATCTTGTTGTTTTGCCAAAGCTAATGCATCTTCTAATCCTTGAATGCCTTTAATCTGTTTAAAAACTAAATGTTGTGGTTCAGCAGTTGTATGTGCAACACCACCACCAAAACCTTTTAATGGCTTTAATAGACTCGCGTTGCCACTGGCAGCACCTATTAATAATGTCACACCATAAATTAAGACGACTAAACCAGCAGCTTTAAAGAATCGTTTCCAACCAGTACTCGCTTCATTTAACGCATCTAATGCACCCATGTAAATGCCGGTGAATATGGTCAAAATACCAGTAAGCACTACAATGATTCCAAATGGTAGGATACGTTCAAGCATCCAAATACCGAGTGCCAGCATCATAATACCGAAGCCTGCTTTGACGTTATCCATCCAAGCGCCAGCTTTAGGTAAAATCTTACCTGCAGATGTTCCGATAATTAAGAGTGGGGTGCCCATGCCCAAACCGAGTGCAAATAAAGACATTCCACCTAGCACCACATCTTTTGTTTGCGCAATGTAAACCAAGGCAGCAATTAGCGGTGCAGTCACACAAGGGCCAACAATCAATGCGGATAAGAATCCCATGATGCCAGCATTCATCATACTGCCACCGGTTTGGCTGTTACTGATATTAGTGAGCTTGCTTTGAACACTGGCAGGCATTTGTAATTCGTAAAATCCAAACATCGATAATGATAGCAATACGAATAACACCGCGAATGCGCCAATCACCCAAGGATTTTGTAAGGCGACTTGTAGGTTCTCACCACTTAAAGCGGCTATCACACCAACAATCGCGTAAGTCACTGCCATTGCTAACACATACGATAAAGATAAAAAGAACGATTTTCTAGTACTGTTATCACTGCCTTGTCCAGCAATTATTCCAGATAAAATCGGAATCATCGGGAAAACGCAGGGGGTAAAGGTTAGCGCTAAGCCTGCAAGGAAAAAGATAATTAATGAATTAAAGAAACTACCATTGGTAAGCTTGTTAATTAAGCCGTCTTGCTCAGAAACTTTAGTATCAGCGGAGCCAGTTGCGGTATTTTGACCTGCTACCTCTTTTACCGCTTGAGTTCCAGTGTTTGCCTCGCTCGAGTCAGTGGGTGAGGTATTGCTAGAACCTGATTCAACGACATCTGGTGCAGCTGCTAAGTTGATGGTTTGAGTCTTGTGTTGCGGCGGATAACAAATGCCCGTCAGTTTCGAACAACCTTGGTAAGTTGTTTTCACTTTTATCGACTTCACCTCGTTATTGTTAGCATATACAACGGGTACTTTGGCATCAAAGCTATCGTAATAAATAACTACATCACCGAAGTACTGGTCAAACTCTTCTTTACCTTGGGGTAGATTAGGTTTGCCTAAACTAACGCCAGAATTATTATCTAGCACTGCAAACTTAAACATATGCTGATAGAGATAATGCCCTTTAACGATTTCCCAACGAGCGTTTAAAGTTTGTTTATCGCTTGCGGTAATATCAAAAATAAAGGCTTTATCAGGGTCAAGCACTTCATCGTCTGTAGATAAATCACTCAAACCTAACTGTGATGCAAGATCAGATTGTGGAATAGCTGAACTACTAGAAGCGGGTGAATTCGCCATACTATTGTTTGATCCAGCAATCCCTGAAAACAAACTTGGCTTTTGTTGATCCATCGGAACTGGGTCCATCGCTGGCGCAAGATCCATTTTAGAATTTGAATCATTCGCTGCAGAATTTGCCGCCACTTTTATCAGTTGCGCATCGCTAAAGTTAACTTTAAGCGTGTCATGTTGGGGTGGATAACATATACCAGTGAGCTTTGAACATCCTTGGTAAGTGGCTTTAACGGTAAAGGCTTTGGTTAGCAGATCAGCGTCAC
>CALJIH010000290.1 GCA_937974135.1 uncultured Cocleimonas sp.
GAAACAATACAAGATTCTTTAATTTCTCGTTTAGAAAGAATAGGTATCTCTCAAACGCTTGCACATTTTGCTTCAGTAATTGGGCGTGATTTTAATCTTGATTTATTACGGCAAAGTTACTCAATTTCTGAAGCTGAATTTAAACAACAGCTTCATACATTGACCCAAGCAGATATCATCCATTGCATGGATGGCAAAGAACAATATCGCTTCAAGCATGCATTAATTCGAGATGCGGCCTATCAAATGATTACTGCAGATTCACGAGAATCTTTACATCAAAACTTAGCAAAAACACTCGAAACACATTACGAAGAAACGGTAGAAAAACAACCTGAATTATTAGCGCAACATTGGGAAGCTGCTGGGAATATAGAAAACGCCATTGACTATTGGTTGATAGCTGCAGAAAGAAACATACATTTATCCGCCACCCGAGAATGTATTGAAATCAGTAATCATATTGTTGAAATCGCAGACAATAATTTTGAGAAAGAATTAGCAAAAGTTTTTAAATTAAAAGCTCATATGAGAAAAGGCCCCGCGCTCATGGCCAAATACGGATATGCTGATGAGCGAGTTTATGAAGTCTATAGTGAAGCACTTGAATTATGCGAAGAGCTTGATGAAAGGGACTCAAAGATTTTAATCTTGTATGGATTGTGGACTTATTATTGCGTAAAAGCAGAACATATAAAGGCACAAAAAATAACACAAGACATGCTTGAATTAAGCGATCAAATGACACCTTTTGAAAAATGTGGCGCGCATTTTGTGACTGGTATGACGCTGTTCTATTTGGGACAATTCGAAACTTCTCAAACTCACTTTTCACAAGCATTGAGATTTCATCTTAAAGATGATGAACAAAGGCATATTTTTCTGTTTGGACACGATTTAAAAGTGGTCATCCAAAGTTATCAGGCATGGAATGAGAGTTTCTTAGGAAATATAGAACAAGCCATACACAACAGTAATGAAGCGATTAGAAACGCAAGAAAGCGAAAGCATCCTTTCAGTCTTACTTATGCTTTGAGTTTTTCTGCTTGGTTACATCTTAATTTAGGGCAAACAGACAATGCAGAAACTCTGATTGAAGAGTCAATTGATATTTGTAAAAAATATGACATTGCCGTTTTTTTAGGTTTAAGTATGTCATTAAAAGCACTGATTTTGTTTTCTCAAGGTGAAGTGGAACAAGGTAATAAAACCATGAACGAAGCGGAAGAGATCTATTTCTCTACCGGCTCCTTGCTTTTTATTCCTAGCTTTCTTACTGCAAAAGCAGAAGTATCTTTATTGCTTAAAGACATTGAATCCGCTGAGGCCTTACTTGGACAAAGCCTACAAATCATTGAGAGTACTTCAGAAAAATTTGGCATGGCGGCAACATTAGCATTAAGAGCCGTGGTGCATTCACATAAACAAGAAACAAAAGAAGCAGGAGAGCTAATGCAATCTGTTTATAAAATAATAGCGTCTCAAAAATCGTTAGGTCTGAAAGCTATTCTGGAACAAAAAGGTATTTCTTTCGACGCTTAAAGAAGAGGCATTCCCTGATGAAAAACCGTTAAAAAGTGGGGGGTGTATTTTTATATAAATTTAACTCTTCATATCATTTGCGAGCCAAGCTTTTGCAAAACGTAAATCGCGATCAACCGTAGCTTCTGAAACATTCATATATAATCCAATTTCTTGATAGGTCAAACCTGCATAAAAATGTAATTCAATAATTGTGGCTTTTCTTTGATCTTGCGCTTTTAGTTTAATTAAACTTTCATCTAGCGCTAAGATGTCATCACCCTTTTCATCTCCTGAAATAGAAGACTCATCAAAAGTAATACGGTTACATCCACCGCCTCTTTTAATAGCGTTTTTTTCACGCGCGCGATCGATAAGTAATCTTCTAATCGTTTTAGCAGCAATTGCATAAAAATGTTTGCGGCTTTCCCAATTAATATCAATATCAACCAGCGATTCAAACGCTTCGTGAACAAGATCTGTTGCTTGCAACGTATAACCTTGTTTTTCCTTAGCAATATATTTATGCGAAATTCGATTAAGTGAGTCATATAATATTGGACTCAACTGAAGTTCTTTATCAGCATCGGATACTGCCGCATTATCTGTGCGCCAATCACGAAGCATTTCTGTCACTTTATTTCGATTTGTAATGGACTGTTCTAACAAGATTTTTTCCTAATAATTAATATTGAAGGCTGGTAGATATTTGCTTTAATTCTGCAGGTATATTTACATTATCTTTTATCAAAGCTTTCTCACATTCTTTTAAGGCTTTAAGGAATTTTGTATTTTCATGTCTTAAGGTTTGTTCTTTGGTTTTCTTTTCAGAATCAATTTCCTTACCCGGTATTGAGAAAGGGTAAATCGTATTTTCTAAAGTAGTCACATTTGCAGGCAAATAAAATAATAAATCAGTAAACCAAAAGGTCAATAAATCTTTCCATGTAACCAAGTTATCCCGCCAATTCTTCGCGGGTTGTAACTCTTTATTGGGTGGTGGAACTCTTAGCCTAAAAGGGTTTCCGTGCGGTCTTTTATTGTGAATAGCAATATGATCGGTCGCATGCGCTACACTCAAATCCCACATTATCATGGTTACTATCTTATTCAAAAGCGCTCGGCCTTTTACTGTCGGCTTAAAGACATTCGTATCTTCCGTTTCTGTAAAACATTCTCTAGTCTTAAAATCAGGCATCCATTCTTCGATACATTTTGCCCATAAATAAATATACAACCAACTCTCTTCATCGTCGTCATCAATTTGTTCTAGTACTTTAGGGACAAATGCAGCAAACACATCATAATAGGCTTTTAAATGTTTGCCGAAATCAGAATCTGGAATCTTAGGTTCTAAAGGAAAGTCATAGGGTGGATAAGCATTAGGTTTTTTGACACGACCAATATAACCATCTGGTAATAGTTTGCGAACATGAACGCCTTCACAACAAAATGGCGAATAGAATTTACGTTTATCACGACTAATCAACGATCCTGGGTTTTCAAGAACCGCACGATTAACACCCAGTGATAATCTAAAATGAGGAATCAATAATTGAAACAATAAATGGCTGGTCGGCAGAATACTTTTGGTAATCGCGTTGATAGCATCAAAAGGGAAATGAAGCAGAGCATGTTCGGTTAAGTTAACCCTATGTACAGCACCTTGTAACACAAAATATTTAGCTAAGTGCCAATTCTCACCATCCTCTTTGGTAAATACATTTTTTTCATTAACAGGATAACTAAAAGTCCCTTTTTTGTCTTCGCTTTCATTTACTTTATATAAATAGATAGCAATCGGATTGTAACCAAAAATATCCTTATCCAATTTCTTTTTTTCAATAAGCGTAATCGTAGGTGCGGCATACATATCTGGAAGACAATTAGGTGCGATAGGCTCCATGCAACTAAAGTCAGCCTTAAAGTAATCGCTTTCGTTGTCTGTTAGGTCAAGATCAGGTCTTAATTTTTTGAAGAGTGATAAATCGCCTTCATCTAAATCTGTCATAAATTTACTGTAGAGACCTTCAGTTATTTCAGTTTTAAACTCGGCATCATCAAGAGTCTTATAACGTCTGTGTTTGAAGACATACCACAAACCAAACGGCCAACAAGTGAGTACTCGTCGACGATACATATTATTAACATTTTTCTTCCAGTCTTCTTTTTCTTCTTCAGGTAGATGAATCACTTGTGCCATTTGTTGCACTGGATTATCAGGTGCAGGTTGCGGCCAAGGACCATGATTTTTATGCAAATAATCATCAACACCATGTGGGTAATTTTTAAGTGCTTCCCACTTGTCACCACGTTTGATTGTATCTTGCTGATATGTGTTGCTACCCAAACGAACCTCCTTTTGTTTGCACAAAAGATGAATTAAAACTCATAGGACTTTGATTCAGCTGTAAAAGTCTTCTCCAATTACAGTATAGAACAATTTAAATTAAGCGGTATTTTCAGGCAAAAGCGATAAAAGTGGGGGGGTGTCTTTTAGTTTTAAATTAATTAAAAATAAATGAG
>CALJIH010000291.1 GCA_937974135.1 uncultured Cocleimonas sp.
CCAGGCGTCCCAAACTTCATTCATTGCCGCAAAGTCTGCCATATCCGCTAACCAAATTTCAGCTCGCAGCATGCTTTGAGGGTTTGAACCTGCTTTGGCTAAATAATCTTCAATTTTATCGATACAGTCTTGAGTTTGACCTTTTATATCCTTACTCGCATCACCCACCTGCCCTGATATATAAGCAACACCATTGTGTTTCACAATTTTACTCATACGTTGATGTGTTTCGATTCTTTCGATCATAGATGTCTCCAAAATTTAATCATTGAAATGATGCTAATCATAATCCTCAAACAGAATTTTAACATTGATTTTCATCTATATTTCTATTGCTTATACAATATATACTTAAAAAATGACATCCTCTGCTGTACAAGATCAAAACAACACTAAGCTAGAACAATTAATCGCAGTACTTAAAAACAAACGTAGCATTTGGGTACTAACCGGTGCAGGTATTAGTGCACCATCAGGTATACCAACTTATCGCAATGATAAAGGTGAATGGAAGTCCGCAAATCCGATTCAACATAACGATTTTATCCAGCACGAATCTTATCGGCAACGCTACTGGGCGCGCAGTATGGTTGGCTGGAAACTCACTGGCAAAGCTAAACCTAATGCCACTCATGATGCGCTTACGAAATTACAACTACATGAAAGAATTTCACAAATTGTGACGCAAAATGTGGATGGTCTTCATCGAACAGCTGGATCAAAAGGTGTAATAGATTTACATGGACGACTCGCTGAAATTAGATGTTTGAGTTGTAAAGAAATTTTTAGTCGAAAATCTTATCAATCACGATTGATTAAAATAAATACTGAACTTGATCAATTTCATTTCAAAATTCTGCCCGATGGCGATGCCAACGTTGAAGACTTTGAAATGAGCAAAATAAATATCCCACCCTGTAATAATTGTGGTGGGATACTTATGCCAAATGTGGTGTTTTTTGGCGGCGTTGTACCTAAACAAAGGGTAGAAAAAGCGTATGAAACGCTCGCTAATTCAGATTGCTTACTCGTTATTGGCAGTTCGCTAAACGTTTTTTCAGGATTTCGTTTTCCGCGTTGGGCGAGTCAAAATGGAATACCTATTTACGCTGTAAATCAAGGGGATATGCGAGGCCAAGAATTGATTGACATAGTAGTTACGGAGCCATGTGAAGAAGTGTTACCCAAAATAGTGGATGAGATTATTTAAAAAGACACCCCCCTACTTTTAGGCGGTTTTAAAAACAATAAATCTATTCAGTTTCTAAGCGCGTCACATTTCGATAGCCATTCGGCAATAACTTACCCCGTTTGCCTCGTTCGCCTTGGTATTCGACAATTTCACCACCTTGTATGGCTTTATGTTTTTTACCAGCGTGCACTATCAATTTAGCACCTTGAGGTAAAGCCACGATAGAAACGATATGCTCTTCTCCTGCTTTGAGTTTTTTACTGGGTACATTGATAATCTTATTGCCCTTACCTCTTGGTAATTGTGGTAGCTCTTTGGCATCAATGATCAACAAATGTCCCGCAGATGTTACCGCGGCAATCATATCAGTTTCGACATCAGTAAATTTGCTTGGATGGATGATTTGAGCGCCCGCATTACCCAAACTGACTGATGCTTTACCCGCTTTTGCGCGGCTTAACATATCTTCGAATTTACAAATAAATCCATAGCCGAAAGAGCTACTCAAAAGGAAATACTCATCGTTTTTGGCCATTAATGCCGATTTAAACGTAGCACCAACGGGTGTTGAAAAACGTCCACTTAGTGGATCACCCTGGCCGCGAGCTGATGGCAGTGAATGCGCGGCTAAGGTATAACTCCGTCCCGTACTATCGAATAACACCACTTGTTGATTGGATCGGCCTAGCGCCGAGGCTTGGTACTTATCACCTTGCTTATAACTGAGTGCATTTGCATCGATTTCATGCCCTTTAGCTGCACGAATCCAACCCATTTCAGAAAGCACAACCGTAACCGGTTCTGATGGAATCAATGCTGTTTCATCGAGTATTTGCGAAGCTTGGCGCGTTACGATTGGCGAACGTCTATCATCGCCATATTTCTCAGCATCTTCTTTGAGTTCTTTCTTGATTAAAGATGTCAGTTTTGCCGGTGAATCTAGTAATCCTTGAAGTTCATCACGTTCTTTAATTAATTCATCTTGTTCTGTTCTAATTTGGAATTCTTCAAGTTTTGCTAAGTTGCGTAAGCGTAAATTTAAAACCGCTTCTGCTTGTATATCGCTGAGGGTAAAGCGTTTCATCAAGATCGGTTTTGGTTCGTCGTTTTCACGAATGATTTTAATCACTTCATCGATGTTAAGATGTGCGACTAATAAACCTTCTAAAATATGTAAGCGCTCTAATACTTTGTTTAAACGCCATTCGATTCGACGCGTAACGGTCGCACGGCGAAATTCAAGCCATTCTGAGAGGACTACCTTGAGGTTTTTAACCTGTGGTTTACCGTCAATACCGATCATATTCATATTGACGCGATAATTTCGCTCAAGGTCTGTAGATGCGAATAGGTGTGACATCAATTGTTCGATATCAACTCTATTCGAACGCGGCGTAATTACTAAACGCGTTGGATTTTCATGATCTGATTCATCGCGTAAATCAGCAACCATTGGGAGTTTCTTGGCCCGCATTTGCGTTGCAATTTGCTCTAGCACTTTACCACCAGAGGTTTGATAAGGCAGTGCAGTAACGATAATATCACCGTCCTCTCTCTCATATACGGCACGCATTTTAATGCTACCCTTACCGGTCTCGTACACGCTAGAGATTTCTTCGGGTGTGCTTATGATTTCAGCATTCGTTGGGTAATCTGGGCCTTTAATAAATGCTCGAAGTTCTTCCACAGAACTGGTTTTTTTCTTCAATAGTTGCAAACAGGCATTCACCACCTCACGCATATTATGCGGTGGAATATCTGTTGCCATACCTACGGCAATACCTGAGCCACCATTGAGTAATACATTGGGTAAACGCGCAGGTAGTTGTGCGGGTTCTTTAATTGTGCCGTCGAAATTATCGACCCATTTAACCGTACCTTGCCCTAATTCTTGCAATAGTACTTTGGCATATGGCGTTAGTCGAGATTCGGTATAACGCATCGCAGCGAAGGATTTTGGGTCGTCTTGTGAACCCCAGTTGCCTTGACCATCAACCAGTGGATAACGATAGGAAAAAGGTTGCGCCATTAACACCATCGCTTCATAACAGGCTGAATCACCATGCGGATGGAATTTACCTAAAACATCACCCACGGTTCGCGCGGACTTTTTGTGTTTGGAAGCTGCTGATAAACCCAGTTCAGACATCGCATAAACGATTCGACGCTGAACAGGTTTTAAGCCATCACCAATATTTGGTAATGCACGATCTAAAATAACGTACATTGAATAATCGAGATACGCTTTCTCGGTATATTTTTCTAGTGCTAGTCTTTCAATACCATCATCGAAAGAACCACCGTTACCGTTGTTTCCACCATTATGGTTGCCACCACCATCTCCATTGTCGTTGGAGTCAGCATTAAGAAGGTCTAGTTGTGTTTCATCTGTCATTTATAATCACTGTGATAGATCAATGTTAATCAAACTTAAAGTAAAAAAAGCTTAAGTCTTTTCCCAATTTTCAGCAAAATCTTTTAAATGTGTTTGTTCTGAGTTTTCTAATTTATTTCTTAATAATGAGCATTCTTCTGCAAATTGCTCTTTAGTCAGTTCGCCGCGGATGAGTTGAAAGCGTAAATACACTAAATAATTATTGAGCACACCAGTCTCCCCATATTCCCGAATTGATTGGATATTACCTTGTAGATATTCATCCCAAATCTGAGCATCATCCATGCTTTGTTTTCCCGGATAACCCAGCATCAAGGCAATATCATTTAGGGGTGCGCCTTCTGATTCATTA
>CALJIH010000292.1 GCA_937974135.1 uncultured Cocleimonas sp.
CATTATATTTAGATTATTTAGATCGTATAAAGGTTGATAATTCATGTGCAACTGATTATTAATATTCTCTTTTTTTAGAAGGGTATGAAGTTGCTGATCAATCTGGTGTTCTTTTTGTATTTGTTCATGTGTATCTTTTGAAAATAAATAATAGCAGTTACGCCCTGCATTTTTAGCAAGGTACATGGCGTTGTCTGCTTGACTAAGTAAACCTTTGGTATTCATGCAATTCCCTTTGGATGAATAAATAGTTGCACCAATACTTGAAGAGGTAAATATTTCATTGTTTTGTATATTAAATGATGTATTTAATAGTGATGATAATTTAGAGACAACTTTTATTGCTTCTTTTTTAGAGTTAATACTTTTTAATAGCAAGACGAACTCATCTCCACCAAATCTAGATAAAACATCTCCTTCGGTAATATAATCCGAAATAGTTTGAGAAAATTGTTTGAGTATTTCATCACCAATATCATGCCCATAGTTGTCATTGATTATTTTAAAGTAATCAATATCTAGAAAAACCAAGGCGAATATTTTATCGGGTGTTTTTGTAATTGTTTTTTCTACTTCTGATATCAATTTTTCTCGGTTTGGTAAACCAGTCAAAACATCAGTACTCGCTAGTTTGGTTAGTTTTGAGTCGTTTGATGTTTGTAGTCTATAAGTTAATACGCTCAATAACACACTTATGGTTATTGTAAAAAGCACTGATAAAAACATTGTTTTTAAAATTTGATCACTTTTCTGATTGAGTTGGATGAATTCAGCTTGTCCAAGTTGATTTTGAATATTGGAAAGTTTTTTCAGTGTGATCATGTTTTTATATCGTTTTTCAGAGGTGACATTAGTAAAAATATAATTTGCCTCTTCTAATCGGTCTTGCACAAGGTAGTCATACATGATGTGCTCTTGCTCAACATTAAATTTTGCTATTTCTCCGTGCATATGAAGTAAGTCTATTTGCTCATCGCTCAGCTTTTGCTCCTTCATTTTCGCTCTTGCAACAGAGAAATCGGTAGCAAGTGTATTACTCTTCATATAAAGCTCATCTCTTTCGAATGCATCATTGGATTGAAATAATCGAGTTAAAGCAATATTTCTATTCAACGAAGCCTCTGTCATTTTTCGTAAAAGTAGAGTGTTATTTGAATTATGATTATTGGCGTCTATCATTTGTTTAGATAGCTCATCAATTTTGATGAAACTTGAACCCATGGTAATTATCATTAATGTAAGAATGACACCAATGAAGATAGGCAATAACAGTCGAGAAGAAAATGTATTCAGGTTTTTTGGCATTTTAATTGTTATAAATCAAGTGAAATAAATATTGCCTACATGTATATTGCATGTAA
This sequence comes from uncultured Cocleimonas sp., assembly GCA_937974135.1. GTDB lineage: Bacteria > Pseudomonadota > Gammaproteobacteria > Thiotrichales > Thiotrichaceae > Cocleimonas. The sequence goes on from CALJIH010000292.1 coordinate 1,362, forward strand.
ATTATAATGAGATATACGGTATAGCTTTGTCCTTCTTTTTTTGAGTTAAGATTTTGTTAATTGAATTAGGCGTATAATGACGTTGACTATTGTAAAGGGTGATTACATGTCTGGTTTTTTACGTTTCATTGGTTCTATTCTGCTATTTCTATTCATAGGAACAATATTCTTTGGTGAAGATATTAAAGGATTTTTCCCTAGCGACTATCAATCAATTGGTGACGATTTAATTAACAATAAATTTTCGTTACTGATCTTAAGCATCATATTGTCATTGGTGGGTTCGATCACTAAAGTGACAAAAGTAATCAAACAGAAAAAGCAAAACCCAAGTATTAACAGCTTAGAGGCGAACGAGATAAATAATGCCTATGGGGTTTCTTCGCCAAAATCACCTGTTGAAAGGGTTCAATCTCGATTTTCAGATATTGTTAATCAAAAACGTCATTTTGCTGAGGAGAAGTATCAATATAAAGGTAAAGAATTTGCTAATAAGCAACGAGGAAAATACAAAGATATCGCGATGAAAGTTGATTGGAAGCCGTTAAGCAGCGGCGGTTCAAATTTTAAAACATCAGAACTAAAAAAAATTAATTCGACGCGTTTAGAAGTTCACAAATCAAAAGGTGGTTTTTTATTTTCGGCGTTATTTGCTGTGATTGGTCTTTTTGCAATGATATTTGGAACCTACGTTATTATTCAAGATTATGGATTAAGTTTTACCATTCTTGCTCCAATCCTTTTTGGTGGTATTTTTGCCGCAGCGGGTATCGGAATGTTTGTATTTCCTCGGCCACGAATTTTTGATCGACGTTATGGTTGGTTTTGGGCTGGTAATAAGTCACTTGCGCGTGAACAAGATTTCATGCGTCTGAAAAAATCAGCTAGATTATCTGAAATTGCAGCAATACAAATTATCAGTGAGTATTTATCAGGCAGCGAAAGTGGCTCATATACGTCATGGGAGATCAATTTAGTCTCTGAAGATGGCCAGCGGTTGAATGTAATGGACCATGGTAACAAAGAAAGTATTGTAGCTGATGCCCAAAAATTAGCAGAGTTTTTGGGTGTTCCTGTTTGGGAGAATACTTAGTTTATTTATTATTGGACATGCATAACTTTGCATACATTCTTAGGACTTTTTAAGCAACATAAACGTGTTTTCATTCAAAAGTAGGGGGGTGTCTTCTCAATCCGTAAATTTGCTATTTGTTATTTGTTTGGATGCTTTTTGTTTGTAGGCTTACTTGCATCATCTTTACCTGTTAGTTGACGTAATGATAATTGTTGCCCCATCACTCTTACTTTCTTCAAATGCTTTTCTATTTCTTTAGGCATACCCTCCGGTAAATCTACCGTTGTATGACCATTACTGATATCTATATTTTGGATATACTGACTTTCAACACCCGCTTCATTAGCAATTGCACCCACGATATGTCTTGGTTGTGCACCATGCTGTTTACCGACGTCTAAGCGGTAAGTCACCATGCCTGGTTGCGTTACCCCTTTTCTACGTTTAGAACCTTCTGAATGTTTTCGTGCATTGTTTTCACGAGTTCGATCACCGCGTTCGCGTTTGCCACGGTTATTTTGATCACCGCGATCATTGGAACGATCACCTAGGTTTGTTTCTGGGATTTTATTCGGGGTGACTAACAGTGGACGATCACGTTGTACGAGAAATGCCAAAGTCGCAGCGATTTCTTTTGGCGTTAAATCACCATTGTCTTCTAGGTCAGTGATGACTTTTTCGTAAAAATCGAGCTTTTGCGATGCGGCTGTTTCAACGACCATTTCTTTGAATCGATTGATTCGAGCTTCACTGATATCTTGAGGAGATGGTAGCTTTAATGGTTCGATGGTCTGTCCAGTGGCACGTTCGATGCCAGCGAGTTGACGACGCCCATTTGGCGGTACAAACAATATCGCCGTGCCTTTACGACCAGCACGGCCCGTTCGACCAATACGATGAACATATGATTCATTGTCTGCTGGCATATCGTAATTGATTACATGGGTGATTCTCTCAACGTCTAGGCCGCGAGCTACAACGTCGGTTGCGACAATGATATCGATATTACCTTTTTTCAATCGAGCGATGACTTTTTCGCGCATGGATTGTTGAATGTCT
>CALJIH010000293.1 GCA_937974135.1 uncultured Cocleimonas sp.
GGGTTGGAGTGGTCCACCTTGTGCAGGGTTAGTGATGATGAATGAACGCGCATTGGCAGTGTTAGAAGAAACCACCAGCAACAGTTTTGCAATTAACCTTAAGCAATGGCATCAAATCATGCAAGCTTACGAAGGCGGTGCACATGCATATCACGCTACTATGCCGACTGATGCTTTGCGACGTTTCCGCGATATTATGCTTGAAACGCGTGAATATGGTTTTGAAAGAGTCAAGGCGGCACAATATGAGTTAGGCGAAAAAGTCCGTGCTTTATTAGCCTCAAAAGGCATCAAAAGTGTTGCTGCTGAAGGCTTTGGTGCACCTGGTGTTGTGGTTAGTTACACCGCTGATGGTGATATCCAAACGGGTAAGAAATTCAGCGCAGTAGGAATGCAAATTGCCGCTGGCGTGCCGTTACAATGTGATGAGCGCGAAGACTACAAAACATTTAGATTAGGTTTATTTGGTTTGGATAAGTTACAGAATGTTGATCGTACTGTGGCAAGTTTAGAAGCCGCCCTTGATGAAGTTATGTAGTGAATGCTCATAGAGCAAGAGACTCTGCTTTATAGACTAAAAAAGACACCCCCCCACTTTTTGATGTTTTATCTGATTTACAGTTAAAACCGCCTAAAAGTAGGGGGGTGTCTTTTTATATATAATTATTAATAATTAGCCTTTACCGCTAATCAGTTCGATTAGAATTTAAGCTAACATTCAGTTACAGTCACAATAACCCTTTGAAAAAGATGTTATTGATCACTTAAAAATTATAAAAATAAATTTAAAGCGATTCGGATAACAATAAAAATAATGAAAAAACTGGCTGGAATACTATCAGTATCTTTTTTGCTTTTATCCTCTGCAGCTACTTTAAAAGCAGCTCAAGATACGACAGAAATTAATCTTGATGTCACCTTTGTTGAATATGTGAATTTCATAGGTTCAGCCGTGGGTTCATCAAACTTCTTTACAGTTGATGATATCAAACCCGTTGGCACCAGAAGACGGGGACCAAGAGTTGATTTAGGTAGATTAGGTTTAGAGTCAAATAGTGCGGGCGATTGTGATATCGATATCTCAACAGCCAACAATTTCAGACTACGCCATATTGTCACCAATCAAAGATTAACTCGCTATCGATTAAGATGGAAAAATAGAAATATCACCCGCAATCGTAATCGACAATTCACATTGCCGTGTAATACCAACGCGACAAGATTCAGATTTCAGGCGGTAGGAAACTTTAGAAATAACCCTCAAGCGGGTATTTATCAAGATATCGTCACGGTTACTGTAACAACTCAGTAATCGGCTTAATTAGCTAAATCACATACAAAAAAAGACACCCCCCACCTTTTAGGTTGTTTTGGTATTAGAGCAAAACAAGTAAAAAGGTGAGAGATGTCTTTTATTAATCTAAATTAGTGTTTTTACTATAAAGACTTAATGTAAATAACTAAATAAATAACAATTACATATTACTGTATAGAGGCCCACCGCTTTCTGGGGTCGTCCATACAATATTCTGCGTTGGATCTTTGATATCGCAAGTTTTACAATGCACACAGTTCTGAGAATTGATTTGCATCGCAGGTTTACCTTCATCATCTTCAACAATTTCATAAACCGCTGCAGGGCAATAACGTGATTCTGGTGAATCATAGAGTGCCAAGTTAGTATCTATTGCTACCGCTGGATTTTTCAATTTTAAATGAATTGGCTGATGTTCATTGTGGTTGGTGTTTGATAAATATACCGAAGACAAACGATCAAACGTGAGCTTTCCATCAGGGGTAGGGTAATCGATTTTTTCTGCACTGTCTTTTGCTTTAAGCTGAAGATGATCGGCATGATGCGTCATTGTCCAAGGTTCTTTACCGCGCGTTATGTAAGCGGTTAAACCTGCATTGGCTAAACCAGCCCATAAGCCTTTGTGGAAACCAGGTCGGATGTTTCTGATTTTGTGTAACTCTTCATGTACCCAAGAATCACGGAAAGCTTTATCGTAAGAAGCGTTTTTTAATGCTTCTGGGTCTTCAGAAGTAACCGCAGTAAATGCTGCTTCAGCGGCTAACATACCGCTCTTCATTGCTGTGTGAATGCCTTTGATTTTGGCAACGTTTAAGAAGCCTGCCGCACAACCTACCATCATACCGCCAGGAAAATCGAGCTTAGGTAGTGATTGTAAACCCCCTTCGTTGAGTGCACGTGCACCATAACTGACGCGCTTACCACCTTCAAAAGTACCACGAATATCTGGATGTGTTTTAAAACGTTGGAATTCTTCAAACGGACTTAGGTATGGGTTTGAATAGTCTAGTCCTACTACAAAACCTACTGCAACTAGATTGTTATCCATGTGATACAAGAACGATCCACCATAAGTATCGCTTTTTAGCGGCCAACCAATGGAGTGAATGGTTTTACCTTCAGCGTGTTGTTCAGGCGTCACTTCCCATATTTCTTTGATGCCAATGCCGTATGTTTGTGGAGCTGAGTCTTTAGCGAGGTCAAATTTGTCGATCAGTACTCGGCTGACAGAACCACGACATCCTTCTGCCACGATTGTGAGTTTAGCTCGCAATTCCATTCCTGGATCATATTCAGGGCCATGCGTGCCGTCTTTCATAACACCCGTTTCACCAGTCGCTACACCGATGACTTGATTGTTTTCATCTGTAAGAACTTCAGCGGCAGCGAAACCAGCATAAATTTCTATGCCCATTGCTTCAGCTTGTTCACCCAACCAACGGGTTAAACGAGCAAGGCTGACAATATGATTTTTTTCTCCATGGTTATCCATTGAAGGAGGTGTTGGCATGCGCACTGATTTCTTTTCAGTGAGATAAAGAAATTGGTCTTCAGTGACTTGGGTTTTGATTGGGGCGTTTTTTTCTTTCCAATCTGGAATCAATTCATCCAAAGCTCGAGATTCTAACACTGCACCTGCGAGAGAATGAGCGCCTACTTCAGCCCCTTTTTCAAGGACTGTAATCGCGATCTCTTTGTCGTTTTCTTGAGCCAATTGGGCTAAACGAATCGCCGTCGATAATCCCGCGGGACCGGCACCAACGATTACTACATCAACATCTATCGAATCTCTTTCACTCATGGTGTTCTCTCTATAAAGCTAGGCTAAAAAATCAGGGTATAAATTATACCCCCAATTTTATTTTTTCGTGAAAATTATAGGATTTTTTATTTAACAAGAATAGTGCTAGAACGACTATTTTAAACGTTTAATGATGACTATTAAGAGAAACTCATTGCATTAGTTCCATGCCAATACTCGCGGCTAAATTCATTAACATATGCATCGCGATTGGCACATATAGAGATTTACTTTTGATTTTAGCGAGACACAGTAAAATACCAATAAAAAAGATACTTATAATTTCGAACCAACCGTATTGCATATGAATCACTGCCCAAATGGCAGAAGTGATTATGACAGCGCCAGTTAAGCCTATTTTGGAACGAGCCATGCCTTCTAGCAAAAAGCCACGAAATAAGAATTCTTCAAAAAAAGGAGCCGCAACTGAAACCGCAATCCAAAACAAAGGCAGATTTTTGGTATTCGCATATACTTTGGTCATGAATTCTGGGGTAGGTCGATCCCAGATATAATTTACTGATTCCATTAACACCATGGCTAATACAAGCAATCCAAGAAAACCAAACATAGATTTCAAGCTGGGAATGTTTAGATCTAGATATTCATCGACAGTTAAAGGCTTTCGCATCGATGCGAACCAAATGATTAATAGCACACCAATGATGGCAGCTGGAATTTCTCCCACTGCTATGGCATCACCGTTGAGTAAATCGTGTTCAAGAAATTGTGTAGCAGCATAGCTTGAATTTGGGTCAGTAAGCGCTGTTACCGATTCTGGATTACTTAAGTAAAGATAAGAAATGATTCCAATACTTTGAACCACAGAAAATATGACAAAAACGAGTATGCTTAATAATATCGTTGACCAAAAGCCCCAATATCGGTATGAATGATCTGTAAGTGTTGTATTCATATATTCCTGAGGTTAGAAAGACACCCCCCACTTTTAGGCGGTTTTGACAAACCTTCCCTTCGGGTTGTCGTCGCTTCGCTCCAACATTGTCTCGCAAAGGCTCGGCTGAATGATATTACACTTTTGTTTATCAAAAAGTGTAAATAGAATTTATGCAAGGCTACTCATTTTTGACTATTCAATAGTAGCCACAAGGGATGTTTTACTGATTAAATCTTGTAATGATTGACGTTTTTTATTAAATAAGGCAAAAATCAAGCCTAAGCCTAATATTGCCGTTATATACCGAATTAAGGCTTGAGGCCAAGAAACTAATTGGCCTTCTTGGTTGAGCAATTTAATCTTCCAGATTTTCATGCTGGGTGTTTGTCCACCTTTACGCCAATAGTAGGCGAGATAGAAAAACCCAGGAATAAACCAAAATGGTTTTAAGATTTTATTTAAAATATGTTCAGGTGGAATCTCTTTGCCACCAATCAATAATGCTTGTATCAATAGCACGATAACTGTTGTTAAAAACAAAATAATTAAACCATCATAAACCATCGCTAAAATGCGCAGGCGTATTTTAGCGGGTTCAACTGCGTTTGAATCAATTGTAACTTCGGATGCCATTAATTAATCTTCATTTTTAAAAAGTTACGCAACATATCATGTCCATGATTGGTCAAAATGGACTCTGGATGAAATTGCACTCCTTCAATGGCGTACTCTTTGTGGCGGACACCCATAATTTCATCAATCTCACCATTCTCATCTTCTGTCCAAGCGGTAACTTCTAGACTATCGGGGATTGTTTTCTGGTCAATCACCAAGGAATGATAGCGAGTTGCTATAAAAGGTGAGGGCAAGCCTGCAAAAATCCCTTCGTTGATATGTTTCACTGGGGAGGTTTTGCCGTGCATGATTTGTTTTGCCCGAATCACATCACCGCCAAACGCTTGACCGATTGATTGATGCCCAAGACAAACCCCAAATATTGGAATTTCACCTTTAAATTGTTCAATGACATCTAGAGAAATACCTGCATCAGAAGGTGTTTTCGGACCAGGCGAAATCATAATAAGATCTGGTGCCATTTTCTCGATGTCGGCAATACTAATTTGATCGTTGCGCTCAACTTTAACTTCAGCTTCTAATTCGCCCAGATATTGCACTAGGTTGTAGGTAAAGGAGTCGTAATTATCAATCATTAAAATCATCTTATTTCTCCTCTTCTGCAGCTATGTATTGAGTGACTTTGGTGTTCGTCTGTTCACTATTAGCTGCGCCATCTACACCTGCAGCAGCTTGTCTCACCGCTTGGAATATCGCACGCGCTTTATTCATGGTTTCCATCCATTCTAATTCTGGTTTGGAATCGTAAACAACACCAGCACCCGCTTGAATATGCAGGGTATCATCTTTAACCACCGCAGTACGAATTGCAATCGCAGTATCCATATTGCCATTCCACGCAAGATATCCAATTGCACCCGAGTAAATACCGCGTTTCACTGGTTCGAGTTCGTCAATGATTTCCATGGCACGAATTTTTGGTGCACCACTTACCGTACCTGCGGGAAAAGTCGCGCGCAAAACATCCATTGCCGTCATTTTTGGCAGAATTTTTCCAACCACGTTTGAGACGATATGCATGACATGTGAATAGCGTTCGATACTCATGTTTTTTGTTAGTCTAACCGTACCTGTTTGGCTGACACGACCCGCATCGTTTCTGCCTAAATCAATCAGCATTACATGTTCTGCAACTTCTTTAGGGTCATTCAGCAGGTCTTCTTCCATGCGTTTATCGTGTTCAATATCACGCCCTCGTTTACGCGTACCCGCGATCGGTCGAACTGTTATTTCACCGTCTTCTAAACGCACTAATATTTCAGGAGATGAACCAACAATATGAAAATCTTCGAGATTCATAAAATGCATATAAGGCGATGGATTTAAAGATCTTAAACAACGATATAAATCTAAAGGTGCAGCTTTGAAAGGCACACTCAAACGTTGCGATAACACCACTTGCATTATATCACCAGCCTTGATGTATTCACGTGCTGTATCAACCGCATCTAAAAAACCTTGCTCGGTAAAGCCCGAGACAAAATTTTCTTCATTGATAATTTGAGGCGATTTTTCTTTGTGATATAGCGCGAATGGCTCACGTAGTTTATTCACCAAATCATCTAATCTAGCGTGAGCTATATCATATTCACCTTCACCAGCATGTACGATGATGTACAACTTGCCACTAAAGTTATCAAACACTACGACTTCTTCAGACAGCATTAAAAGAATATCAGGTGTTTTTAAAGGATCAGGTTTTTCTTCTTTATGAACGCCGTTGGGGCCATCAGTATTTGTCAAAACAGGTTCGATATAGCGAATCGTCTCATAACCAAAATACCCGACTAAGCCACCAGTGAAACGCGGTAAACCCTCAATTTCTGGAACTTTTATTTTGGCTTTATAAGATTCTATCCATTGTAAGGGATCAGCGACCGTTTCAGTCGATACAACTTCGCCATTAACTTTGGTTTCGATATCCAAACCAGTAATACTGATAATGGTGTTCGAAGGTAAGCCAATAATAGAAAACTGACCCCACTTCTCGCCGCCATGAACCGATTCAAATAAATAAGAATAAGGTGCATTCGCGAGTTTAAGGTAGGTACTAAGTGGGGTATCGAGATCAGCTAGAATTTCTCTAACTAAAGGAACGCGATTGTATTTTTCATGCTCTGCTCTGTCGTCTGAAAAATAAGCGTCGAATTGTGATTTGTTCATTGGTTTGCCTGTTTAAAACTTTGGGATGATGAGCTTTTATTCGGTGCGTTTTTCTAAACATAAAAACGCGATTGTCTTTTTTTCAAAAGACACTAGATCCAAAGCCATCTCCAATGTTTAAACAGATTATTCATACAGTATATTTTAAGTGCTAAGTAGTTATTGGGCAAGTTTAGAATTCAGGAACAGTACAAATGGCCTAAAAGTAGGGGGGTGTCTTTTCACTAATATTTATTGATTTATAATTTGGATGAATTGTAATTACTTGGATGGCATCGGCGTTTTCTACTTATGTGAATGTCATTCTAGGCAGTTTTTTATGTCGAAAAAACATTGGAAACCCTCTAAAAGCGACAGGGTGTTAAATTATATCGTTTATTTAAATGAATAAATAATTTACATCATTACCCAAAAAAGCATGATCGCAACTAAGTAAAAGCTTTCTCCTAAAATTAGAACAATAGGACGCCACCCGATATTGAGTAAGCTAGAGAACGAAGTTTTCATCCCTAGTGACACTAATGCAATGATAAAACACCAACGTGATGTGTCGCTGATCATTTCAGATATGTCTTTCGGGATAACTATTACATTATTAATTATTGCAATGATGATAAAAGCGGATAAAAACCAAGGTAAAGGAAATTTCTTAGCTACGACCTGATTTGTCGATATATTGTAATTAGCATTGGCCTGTTTTGCTTCTTCTCTTTGTTGTTTGAAAATGATGAGAAAAATCCATGTGATAGGTACTAGCATCGCAACTCTCAACATTTTTATAACAACGGCTAATTCACCTACTTCGTTTGAGACTGTAAAGCCTGCTCCTACAACATGAGATACATCATGAATAGAACCACCAATTAACATTGCAGCTTGTTCAGTATTTAAACCCAATATTGAGACTAAATATGGAAGTCCAACCATCAACATCGAACCGAATGCGGCAACCATGATAACGGTGGTAGCTGTAAATTGTTCCATTTCTTTCGACCTTGGCATAACTGAGGACAAAGCCATAGCTGCAGAAATACCGCAAATTGATACAGCACCACCAGAGAGTAAACCGAGCTTTTCATCGACTTTTAATAGGCGTGACAATATGTAGCCAATAAGAATCGTGTTGAATAAGCCAAATAAAATAATCGCAATACTAAGCCAACCAAGATCGACAACATCATTAACAAATATTTTGACGCCTAAGAGTGCAACTCCTACCCTTAAGACAAAAGATGAAGAAAAATTAATGCCATCAATATTGCCAATATCTTTGTATAAAAAATTTGCAAAAATACCAAGCATTAGTGCATAAACCATGACAGAACCGCCATAATGGTTTGCTAAAAAAGAGGCAGCTAAAGAGACT
>CALJIH010000294.1 GCA_937974135.1 uncultured Cocleimonas sp.
CCCGTTGAAAACATCAATTACCATTCTTCACAACCGTGGCCTTTTCCAAATTCATTAATGTTAGGTTATACCGCTGAAGCTACATCAGATGAACTTGATTTTGAGCAAGATGATATTGAACATGCCATGTGGTTAACGGCAGATGAGTTAAAACAAGAAATGACGAATGGAAGCGTTTTTCCCTCATCAAAAATTTCCATTTCGCATAGCCTTATCAATGATTGGTTTTTTGAACAAACCGGACAATCAATAAAAGATTTTAAATCAAGTCTTAAAAAAGGTCAGAATTAAACTTCTAAAAGCTAACATCGTTTAATTGACGGTTTTAAACTGGTATTGGAATCTTCGGTTTTATTCCTGAAATCATTGAACATGAAATATTAAAATGGCTTATCAGTTGATTGTAATACTAAGCCATACATCTTCTATTTATTGGCTACAATTTACTTCAACGAACTGTCACAATATAACGTTTCAAATGATCTAGGAGCTTCAATGAAGTTTGTACGTCGAACATTCTTTTTTTTGTTACTCTTCATTGCTTGTGTTGTCGTTACTTTACAGTACCTAGCGATTAATGCTTTGGATGAATTGATTGATGAAGCCCAAAAGCAAACCACACCGAGTCATATTTGGCATTCAGGTTTATCAAGTGATGTTGTGCTAGATAACTCTAATCCAACCTCAGTTATTTTTGTCGGTAACAATTGGCAAGGCACGATCACCGTAATCGCATTAAATGGCTATAAAAAGTTAGGCATTATTGATGGTATGCCCGACAAACTTGTACGCTTTAGAGAAATTCGTGGGAGTTTCATTAACCGACTGTTGTTTTATGGTATTCGATTATTGGTCGGGGAGGGCAATGATCAATATGTCGATGATATGTACAGTTCGCTCGACGGTAGTCGTCTTATCGTATCACGCCCCAGTTTTGCCGATGTGGTCGCGATTGATACTTTAACCGGCGAGATAATTTGGCGCTTTGAAGTGTCAGGTAATCGCTCAGATCATATGGCGCTATCACCAGATGGACAATTCGTTGCTGTTTCCGCTTCGATGGGTGATAAAGTGCATGTCATCAATGTACAAACAGGAAAAGAACACGCCAGTTTTCCAAGTGGCGATGCGCCACATGAAAATGTCTATTCCAAAGACGGTAAGCGCCTGTTTCATGCCAGTATTGGTAACGTCTTTTCGCCCTTTGACTTTTCCGGTGGTGGTATTCTAAAAGGTCGTCGAGTATTTCAAGTGGTCGATACCAGTGATTACAGCATTGTTGAAAGCTTCGACATGCGCGATAAATTAGATGCCGCAGGATTAACGGAAATCAGCCCTGCAGTTCGGCCGATGGCGCATACTAGTAAAGAAGATTACTTTTATTTTCAGTTATCTTTTTTACATGGTTTTGTTGAATATCACCTTCCCAGCGGCAAAATTACCCGTAAATTTGATTTGCCAAAAAAAACACCACTATCGCGGGTTAAATACGTGAATGATTCTGCGCACCACGGTATTGCTATAAACGCTGCAGATACTAAGCTTTGTGTAGCAGGCACGATGGATGACTACGCCGCCATTGTGGATATTAAGTCTGAGAAATACACCTTACTCGAAAATTTAGGTAAAAAGCCTTATTGGGTTGTCACCGATAAAACCGGCGATCACTGTTTTGTATCGTGGAGTGAAACGGATCAAGTCTCAGTAATCAACTACGATTCAGCCAGTGAAGTGGCGCGTATCGATGTTGGTGATCATCCTCAAAGGGTTCGTGAAGGTTTCTTGAATGCTCCTCAATGACTAGTATCGATGTTTATTAATGGAATCCTTAATAACCAACAAAAGTGGGGGGGTGTCTTTTTAACTATCAAATGTTAGTCTTCTATTTACTGTTTTCACAAATTTACTCGGGCTAATCCACCAATCATGCAAAACATTATAAACCTTGGTATTTCAGTACTCGATATTATTGCCTTAATTTGGTTTATCAGTATTTGGATTGGTTACATTATTTTCTCAAAAAATAAATGTAAAAAAGAGAAGATTGGATTAATTGCAGAGATGGATACGATTCGTAGAGAATGGGGTTTAGAACTGTTAAAACGCGATAATCGTGTCATGGATAGTCAGTTAATCAATGGGCTAATTAGAAAAGAATCATTTTTCGCATCGACTACCATGCTAATCCTTGCCAGTACCTTGGCGCTGATGGGTGTTGGTGATCAAGCAATTCCTTTATTTCAGAACATCCCCTTCGCTCAAACTACCACGACGGTGTTGTGGGAGCTTAAAGTATTAGTGCTTATTGTGGTGTTTATGTTTGCGTTCTTTAAGTTTACTTGGTCAATTCGACAGCATTCCTACTGTGCTACCTTATTGGGTTCTATCGGATCACCAGATGAGAGTGATGATAAAAAGTCGATACTAAAAGCACAGCAGTTTGCTGATTTGAGTAGTCTCGCCGCGAATCATTTTAACAATGGTTTACGCGCTTATTATTTTGCCTTAGCTGAATTGAGTTGGTTTTTTCATCCATTAGCATTTATTTTCGCTTCGACATGGGTGGTAGTTATTTTGTATCGGCGTGAATATTATTCAAAAGCGCATGATATTCTCGCTAATAAATTGAATAAATGAAAAATGCAGTTAAATTCCAGTTCTGTTGATGGCTTCCAATTGAATTTAGTTCTCTCCACTTTTTAGTTGTTTTAGCACACTTTTTCCATTTTTATATTGCAATAATTCCAATTGTTTTAATGCATCTAATGATGAAAGTTTTAATCAGTAAACTATGAAAAACACACAGAATATAAGTCAAAATTTACTGTTTTTCTAAAATTTAAGTCAAATAAATTTAAAAATTCTTAACAATAAAATTGTATACAAAAATATTTAGAAAAATATTTTTAATTATTTTTAATTATTTTTAATATAAGTCAAAAATAAAGTTTAGATATTTTTATTTTCAATAAATTACTTATAAAACAATAGTATAGATAATTCGCTGTCTGATTCTTAAATAGCTAAAAATACTCGTCGATACCAATCATTTATTGCTTCAGAAAAATAAAAATCAAAATAATTTGAATCTAAACAAAATCTACTCACGTAAATAATCCCAACAACGAGGCAAAATGTCTCAAATATACTTAAACAACTTATAGGAAAAATATTATGAACATTTCAAACAAATCAATTTTAGCAGGCACTCTTCTTGTAGCACTTTTCGCTGGTACTTCTGCAAACGCTCAAGGTGGTAGAGCAGACAGTTCTTCTATATATAGTGATAACTCAGCAAAGACTGTGGAAGTTAAGAAAGTAAGCGTAAAATCTACTTCTCCCATTTTTGTTGGTGTCAATCGTTAGTTAAGCTAACAAGGATTAAAGGTAAACGTTATGAATACCAAAGCAATCATCGCAACCGCGGTTTTGACCATGGCTTTTGCAGCAAACTCAACATTTGCTGGAGACAATGATTACTTAACTACTGTTGTAGATACAACAACAGCACAACCATTCGTAATACAACATGCTTATTTGGTGACTACACCCGTTGAAGCTCAACCAAACGAAGAAGCATTAAGAAAATAATTTTAAAACATTTTAAATTTATTATAAGGCCCTAGTTGATCTCAACTAGGGCTTTTTTGTTTTCTAGATAT
>CALJIH010000295.1 GCA_937974135.1 uncultured Cocleimonas sp.
TTCCAGCGCCATAAATTTTCATGACCCGATAAAAATAGTAATGCTAATAAAGCATCGCGTTGTTTTTCAGTATCTGCAAACACTACTATTTTTTCATTTCCTTTTAGATTAGTTGTACCAAAAACCCAAGAAATATCGTAAAAACTAGCAAGCACCCCCTTCGGTGATTGAAAAGTATTCGCAGGAAGGCATTTCGCCATTTTTACACTTTCTTTCTGGCAACTGGATAAGTTACTGGCATCAAGTAAAACCATATTCTCCAATTGGTTCTTAGGAGCAGTGATATTGATGTTGACTATTGTTGCGTTTGCTATTTGATTAAAGCTTAAGGCTAAAATTATTGTAATTAATGACTTACAAACAATGTTTGTTAAACTAAAAATTAACTTATCAATATTAACAACCTCCAAACTGTCGCTTAGGTACTGTGGTAGTGCTTGATGGTGAAGGAGGGTTTTCTAGGTAATAACCCATAAGATCAATCACTGTCATTGGACCAAAGTCTTCTCCTAAATCTATTTCTACATCAAAATCTTCCATCGATTTTGCTTGTTTACTTAACCCCACACTTGGACTACTCGTATGAGGGTAGAGGGCATAACTTAAACCGATTGTGCCAACTAAACTAAATATACAAAAAAGAATAATGCCTAGTGTTTTCATGTTTACCTCTAAGTTATGAAATAAAGCTCACGTATAAAAAATACATCGAGACAATAAAAGCAATTAACTGTGCGACGGTTTCAAGACCCATATGTAATTATCTCGATTGTTAACTATTATCGTTTTTAAAGTGCTGTATTAATTCATCAACAGAAATTGATTTTCCGTCATCTGGATTAATTACTTGTGGGGTAAAAAAAGGTACACCATCTCTTGAAACTCTGAGAGATTCAGGTTGCGCCCAGAGTATGTAAGCAAAACAAAACACAGTCAGAAGCGTGCAAAAAATGGCAAGTAATTTAAGCTGCATATTGAAATCGTTTGTTATCATGTTTAGTTTTTCCTGAGTAAGACTTGCCAATATCTATCTTTTTTTATTGTCGCTAAATGACTGCCTTGTAACTCGAGCATCATTGGTGGAATTGCTTCTACCGAGGTTGAATTATCTATTTTAACCTCGATCGTATCACCTGATTGAGCTTTTGACATC
Source organism: uncultured Cocleimonas sp. (assembly GCA_937974135.1). Lineage (GTDB taxonomy): Bacteria > Pseudomonadota > Gammaproteobacteria > Thiotrichales > Thiotrichaceae > Cocleimonas. The sequence goes on from CALJIH010000295.1 coordinate 1,154, forward strand.
GCTGCTTTGGTCATTAATTGCGGTCTTGGGCATGAGTCACCAATGCAATCTACTACTTCTTTTACTTCTACTTTAGTGCCATCTTCGAGTTCGGTTTCATAGCTTGTATTAGAATCAGCCGCTTTCTTTTTACTAAAAAGTCCCATTATTTACTCCTTAAGCAGGTGTGTTTTGTTGATTGATTTCTTGATCGTTGTGTTGCTTGTTTTCTTTTCTAAGAATTGCTTTATAGATGGCGAAAAGTACAAAGAATTGAAGTAATCCAAAGAAAATTGCAGGAATTCCAGTATTCTCCTGAAGTGTTTCAGCATTTGCATAACCGAGTTGTAATGTTTCTAAATTAAACTCCCCAGTCATAGCACTTGGTGCTGGCGGCCAATACATAAATGACCAAACCAGTGAGAATAAGAACATACCGATAAAGGTAAATAACAATGCCCAAACGGCACCAAAGTTACCTTCACCAGCTTTTACCCATGTGGATACGGTGCATGCTCCGGCGAGGACCATACCTATGCCAAAAATAAATAAACCGATAATTTGATTGAAGCCCACATCAAAGCGCATTGATTTGCCTTCTCCGATAGAAATAAATCCAGTAAAGCCTATGGTTAAGATCATCATCGCAATTAATAAAGCTTTAGTATTTCTATATGTTTTGAATAACATTGCATCTCTTAATGCCGCGGTATTACAAAAACGTGATCGTTGTACTAATAACCCAACAATAGAACCAAATAAAAAAGCGACGAAACATTCTCCGATAATTGACATAAAAGTCTCCTACATTCCGAGTGATTTTTTATAAATTATTGATCCAACCCAAGCGCCAGCTATGATGCCGATGACTGATAAATATCCGCCTAAATTAAGTTGTGGGGTTAAACCAAAAAAAGTAGATACATTGCAAACAAACGCTAGTCGAATACCAACGCCCATCATTAATCCACCAATGGTTATCATTATCCATTCAGATAAGCGTCGGGGAAAACGTATAAAGAATTCTTTGCTGGCAACAGCACCAACCACAGCACCGAAAAACATTCCTAGTGAAATGTAAATTTTCCAGTAGCCCGCATCAGGCGTAAATACTAATTGCCAAAAAGGGATATTGTTAATGGCATCGCCAATGAATAATTTAGCGACTAGTCCTGTTATCATGGTTTCTCCACCACCGACAGTCCAAGCGCCCACGATCAAAAAAAGAAATATATCAAAGAATGCAATCAGTGCTAATGCTATTCCAGGGTCGAGTGTTTTTTTAAAAAAATCCATTCAAAATCATCCTTTTATTTTTTCTTTAGTTGGGTTGTCACTTGCTGTGTTTTCAAAGTAGTAAGTCATTCCGGCTATATCATCGTCTGTAAGCGGATTTCTTAAAGCTATTTTAGGCGTGCCATGAACACCTACAATCATTCGAGCTAAAAATTCATTACGTGGCATTTGTTTTACCATTTCAAATAATGAATAAGCAGGGGTCTTGCTTTCAGAACTGGGTTTGTCATGGCAAGCCTTGCAGTAATGCTTATAGATGCTTATGGATGTATCCAGCGTGTTTTTAGATAACTGTTTAAAATTAAAAGTATCTTCGTTTAAAGGCATTTTTGAGACTAAAGCAGTTAACTCGGTATTGAGTATTTGCCATTTTTCAGTTTCAAATGAGTATTGAATATTTTCTATTTGCTTTTTATATATCGCAAAATCTAAATCCTTCTCAAAACTGTTTTGCTTGCATAACCATGCAAGTGTGCCTAAAGCACCAGCAATTCGTTGCTTAAGACCTGTTTTATGATGATGTTTAGTATCATCTAGTTGCAAACGTGATAAATCACCTCGGATAACCAATAACTGTGCACTACATAAACGTGCATCGTATTGAAGTGAATTTAGTTCCTTTGCATTAATAGGAATAATCAAAAACAGGCTTAAGCTACAAATCACTTTGCCTAATAATTTACAACGCATTAGCTTCTAATTATCGATCAAAAGTTAGTAGCACTTTCCATAGGTAAGTCAGATTTTGCACTCCATTCAACCATAGAACCATCGTATAATTTTGATGATTTGTTACCCATGATTTCGCTGTTTACAAACCAACCTACCGATGCCCAATGGCCTGTATTACAGTAGTTAATTTGTTCAGCGTTAGGGTCTATTTTTGCAATTTCGTATAGCTTAGCCAGCTCACCTTTATCTCTAAACTTACCTCCGCCATTCACTGTCATCCAGCTTTCAGGAAGATTTTTAGAACCTGGGATAGTACCGCTACGCTTGCTTTTAGGGTGACGATTAATGCCAATAAACTGATGTTGTGGCCTTAAATCAACTAATACCGTTTTGCCATCTCCCATGGCTTTTTTAACATCTGAAGCAGTAGCCATCATGTCAGTACGTAAGTTAGCTTTGAACGTTTTGGCTTCAACTTTGTTATTACCTTTCTCAATTTTGTTTTTTTCATTTGAGGCATAAGCAAGATAACCGCCATTTAAGATTGATACTTTATCGTGTCCTAATACCTTAAATGTCCAATAAACTCTGGTAGCACTTCCCATATCTAATGCATTTTTTCCATGGTGATACACAACTACATGAGTGTCATTATCAATACCAAGATCACCAATGAGCTTTGCAATTTTATCCGTAGGTGGAAGCTGCCCTGGTACATTGTCTACCAATCCCCTCCAACCACCTTTAAGGTAATCAGTATGCACAGCACATGGAATATGGCCTTTCAAATAATCGGTGCGTGATCCACCATCTAGTGGATTTCTAATATCCAAAAGACGAACACCATCGCTACAAGAATTAGCTTTTACCCAATCGACATCAACAAGGGGTGTTGATGCATAAGCATTTATGCCAAATAGTAGAACGATTCCAGAAACGATTTTTACAATATTCTTTTTCATTTTTTACCTCCGTGCCATTTATGGCGTTGGTTAAAGGGCGATACATTTTTTATTTTTTATTATTAAGCCGAGTACATGATCCCAATCAGCTGGATTCATTTGATTGGGGTTCAATTCAATAATTTGATTTTTATTATTTTTTTCTAAAAAACTAAATAGAGTTTTCGATGACGAATAAATTCCGAAATCTAGAATTAGGTAGGCAGAACACTGGTCTTTAGAGGTTGATGACATGGTCTGCATTATTTAGGTATTCAGTAAATTGAGGTGCTTGAATACGCTTTATATTCGGATCATCGAGTAACGATAATGGCTCTATGTCTGTAAGCTCTAATAGTTCGGCTTGAGCTAAATTTTCTTCAGATTCTTCGACAACTCTATCGGTAAAAATTAGATCAATTTCATGTCCAAAAATTGTTAACCCCGCAGAAACACGCATGGCTTCAGCATGATCTCTCTGTGCAAGGACAAGAATTTGACTTGTTTTACTCATATCTAAATTGATATTTAACGTTTTTATTACTACATTTATATTAACTATAGCCTAATTTATAAGACTAATGATTAGGTAGTATTTATTGCCAACGATCATCTTTAACAGAATTGAGGGGTAAAAATGTCCATTTTTGTTGAGCCAAAAACAATTTTGGATCATATGTTTCAGGCTTGTAGCACTGATCAGATTAAAGAATTTATTCCTGAAAAACGTGGTTTTCGTATTCATGGACACAGCACTACGATTCGTTTGGAAGCTGCTTATTGGTCAGTGATTGAAGAAATGGCGCGCGATGAAAAAATAACGGTAAGTAAATTAGTAGAAACTATTCACGATACTTGTTTGGTAGCAAATGATAAAAACTTAGCATCTTGTCTGAGGGTTATCTGTCTGAAATACATAAACCTATATTCTTAAAAGACACCCCCCCACTTTTAGTCTGTTATAAATTTAAAGTGCGTAAAAGTAGGGGGGTGTCTTTTTATTCAAAATAATATAGATAAAAATAAGTGTTTATTGACTATACTACCTTGTCGCAAGAATATCGTAATGTGATTGGTTAGAACCTGATTTCTTGAAGTTAATAAATCCAACACTTTTTAATAAGTGTTCGAGTTCTGAATGATCAACCCATCTTTCATCAACTTCATAATATATTTCGCTGATATGTTTGATTGTATCCGAATTAATCAGACCTAATATCACCGATTTTTCAAAGCCTTCAACATCAATTTTTACAACAACAGGAAGATTGTTATCATTCTGGATTAATCCATCTAAATCTTTGCCATCGATGGTTGTAATTTCTTCTACATTTGAATCATAGGTATTTGTTTGCTCGACAACTATTGAAGCAACACCACTGTGAACTTCATCGGTTTTGATTTTTGCAATTCCTGATTTGTTTGAGACTGCTTTTTGAATAAGATTACATTTTTCATGATATCCATTCATTTCAATATTTCTCTTAAGCAACGAATACGTTTTACTCACCGGTTCGAAAGCATAAATAGCATTACAATTTTTATTTGCAGCTGCACATAATGAATATAAACCTTGGTTTGCGCCGATATCTAAATAAATAAACGCTTTATTTATGTTGCTAATATGATTCCAATAAAATATTCCGTATTTACCACGAATATAATATTCGAAGGTTTTGTCCTCGAAGTTTGAATTAAGATAAACACCGTATAGTGATTTAACTTTAGAGACATTCAAAAACTTTAGGATACGTAGTTTCAAAGAATAAAACGTTTGGAATAGTTTTCTTGGATATCTGTAAGATAAACTGAAACTTAACTCAGCCATTACTTTTAGCCCTATTTATCTGCGAACTTTTTGGTGAAGATACTATGAAAAGACACCCCCCTACTTTTAGACGGTTTTTACGATCAATCTTCAATATCATATTCAAAATGTTACTTATTGGTCGCAAATAAGCGTGAAGGGTTAAATATTTATTGATTAAAAGTATCTGCATAAACTAACACTGTTTATTGGTTAAAAAATTAAAAGAAATAGTATTTAGCCAAACGAATATCTCTAGGTGTCTCTCTAAGATATGCTTTGTTAAAACCGTCTAAAAGTAGGGGGGTGTCTTTTTTTAATTATAATTAATTGATTACTATTGATTTATTTGCCTCTAAGTTTGTGCTTTATAGCGCGCTTTTGATAAAAATCATCGCGGTAGAACTTAGCATCTTTCAAAAGTGTTTCAAAATTTAATTCCAATCTTTTAGCATATTGTCCAATAATAATTGCCATATCATCATCGTCAGCTTTTATACGCGCAAAATTTTCGAGTCTTGCTCTTAAGTTTAAAGATTTAAACTCCATACGATTCACATCGATGATTTTAAATTCATAATCTGGCTCAGTACCTTCTGACTTTTTTATCAGAATATTCCCATGAGAATAATCATGATGGAGAATTTCTAATTCGTGTAAATTGTATGTGAAGTCAGCAAACTCTTTGAGTATCTGTGATCGGTTTTCCAACTCTTTATTAATCAGTACTTCATGAATCGTGTGGTCATATTTAAAGTATTTAGAGATGTAGTAACTGGTTGCAAGTAACGCTTTTTTGTTTTGCTCGATATAGGCAATCGGTTCTGGTGAAAGTTCTGCACCAATTTTTAACGAATATTTAAACGAACGTTTCGCTTTTGATGGGCGTAAGTAACGATAAGCAAAACGATTGATTAGATTCGGAACTTTGAAAGCTTTAACGACATAATTTTCGCCTTCATATTCCACCACACGTATCACATTTCGTTGGTCATACAAAACATGTGATGATGCTTGAAAATACTGTTCTATATTTTCCACGAATGGCTTGAGATGCGAGTAATTGGGATTGATTTCGTAAATCATGCTGGATGCGAAGCGCTTATTAGATAGATAGGTGAACCACTAATCATAACGTTTTCTTCGGTTGATTCTACCCCGTCGCGAGTGATTAGTTTTTTTGCATTCAAATCAACCTGCATTGGATGATTGTTGTCAGTGGTAGACCAAATAACTTCTGTTTTAGTTAGCTGTTTAGACGTCGAATGGCTTTCAAATAAAACCGTATAAACGTCCTTGTTCTTTTTGATGCTTATAAAGTTTGCCCCCTGGAGCAACGAGATCATTGTTTTAAAAGCCTTATAGGCTGGATATTTTACGAGATTTTCAGAACGATTATCTATTAGGCCATAACCTGGTGCAATTAACTGATGCCAATAAACATTCTTCACCACGCCAGATGCTAATGCGAGTAAATAATAACGTACAAGAAAGTCGGCGTGCGACTCTAAATCAACACAATCTTCTTCGCTGGTTGGAGCATAAGGTGCGGTATTAGTAATTGGCCAGTTGGTCTCGGTAATAACAATCTCATTTGAGCTTTTTGGACTCAGGCGAAGCATCGCCTGCAT
>CALJIH010000296.1 GCA_937974135.1 uncultured Cocleimonas sp.
AAAACGTTCGCGTTGCCTGTTTGTATCCGGATGGCGGAACGTCAGATGTGCAACGTTTACAAATGGTCACTGAAGATGCGCCAAATTTAAAAGTGATTGGAATCCACGGTGATTTTGATGATGCACAAGCGGCTTTAAAACTATTATTAAGCTCTGATTCCTTTAAAGCGAAATTAAAAGAAAAAAACATCTCTTTATCCGCAGCGAATTCCGTGAATTTTGGGCGTATTATTTTTCAATTGATGTATCACATTCACAGTTACCTTGAGTTAGTTCGACAAGATGAAATAGCACTTGGTGATAAAGTTTATTTGAATGTTCCTAGTGGTAATTTTGGTAATGCTTTAGGCGGTTACTACGCAATGAAAATGGGCTTGCCCGTCGAGAAAATCCTGATTGCATCTAATCAAAACAATGTTTTAACCGAACTTATTAATAAAGGCATTTATGATATTTCGGATTCTCAATTGATCGCGACATCATCGCCTGCAATGGATATTTTAAAGTCATCGAATGTTGAGCGCGTGCTATTTGATTTGTTCGGTTCAGAGCGCACCAAAGATCTGATGGCACAGTTAGATACGAAAAAAAGCTATACCTTGACGGCTGATGAGCTAGCACAAATCCAGACGATTTTTGCCGCCGATTACTGCACCGATGAGGAAGGTAAAGATTACCTACAACAGAGTTTTAACGATGGTTATTTGATGGACCCTCACACAGCAACTTGTTTTAAAACCTACGATAATTGCCGCGAAAAACCATTAAAAACTATTTTTTATTCGACTGCTGAGTGGACTAAATTCTCCCCGACTATTGCGGATGCATTAACGGGTAAAGCAGGTGAAAAAGATATTGATGCACTAAAAGCTATTGCTGCTAAGGCTGAAATAGAGATCCCATCAGTGATTAGCGATTTATTCGATAAAGATATTGCGCAAAGTACAGTCATCAATAAACAAGATATCGAAAAAGAAATACTCGCGTTTTTAGAATAAACCTATAATTTTTATCAGATTATTTATCTAATTGTCGTTTTTTTAAAGACAAAAACGAACAATCGTTCTATTATCGCAGTCTAAATATCCCTTACTAAAAACCTATAAGCTTTGCATAATCGAATTATCTATTTTAATAAACAAAATAGTAAGTTCGCTAAAAGTAGGGGGGTGTCTTTTAATCATTATTAGGAACGTTTGCGAGAGTGTTATCAAAGATTGCTGCCATTCAAATGGCATCTGGCCCACAAGTTAAAGCGAATCTTATGGAAGCTGTTCGACTGATTCGAGAAGCTGCCAAAAAAGGCGCACAAATGGTTGTTTTACCTGAGTCTTTTGCCTTAATGGCAATCAAAGAATCAGAAAATATTGAACTGGCTGAAACAGAGAATGACGGCTTTATTCAAAATACCATCAAGCAATGTGCAATCGATAATAAGGTTTGGATTGTCGCAGGCTCGGTGCCTTTAAAAACTAATTCTGATAATAAGGTCAGCGCCGCTTCATTGATGTTTAATGACAAAGGCGAATTGGTTGCCCGTTACAATAAAATCCATCTGTTTGATGTGGATATCAATTCTAATAAAAAAGGCAGTAAAACATCTGAAAGTGAAAGCTATCGAGAAAGCGATACTTTTGAAGCAGGCAAAGAAGTTGTGGTGGTAGATACTCCTTTTGGTAAAATAGGTATGTCTATTTGTTACGACCTGCGCTTCCCGATGCTTTATCGAGAAATGGTCAAGAAGGGTGCTGAGATTATTTTAGTACCTTCTGCCTTTACACACACAACCGGTGAAATGCATTGGGAACCTTTGTTAAAAGCGCGAGCGATTGAGAACCAATGCTATGTGATAGCAGCAGCACAGGGCGGTTTTCATGTTAATGGTCGCCGAACTTACGGACATAGCATTGCGATTAATTATTTGGGACAAACCCAAGCATTATTGTTAAAAGGCACAGGTGTTATAACTACACCAATAGATTTAGACGCATTGCGAAAAGTGCGTGACAGTTTTCCTGTTTTGCAACATACGATCTTAGCTTAATTCAAGCCATTCACTAAAGTTCACATATGCCTTAAAAAACCCAATAAGTAGGGGGGTGTTTTTTTATCTCTTTTTTATCCTTTAAACCAGTTTTTTAATCTACAATACCGCTTCAGAGCATATACCATATACTAGAGACCTATGAACGAAACAAATGGCGAATAAAAACAGCTTAAATTTCCCTGCTTTTTCTTAAAACTCAGTCAATAGCCCTGCTATTAACTTCATTGTTTAAGAATAATCAGAAAAATTGCGCTTGTATTTCTCTCGTCATACTTTCATACAAATATCTCATAAACAATCACGAGCTAATCCTATGACCCAATCCATTTTGCAGCAAGCGCAGCAGCAGTTATTTGAACCCACAGGTTTGAACGAGGCGCATTTAGATAAAGTATTTTCTCATCTGCAAGGTGCTGATTTAGCTGACTTATATTTCCAATCGAATCGATTTGAATCTTGGGTTTTAGAAGAAGGCATTATCAAAAATGGCAGTTACAGCATCGAACAAGGTGTAGGCGTGCGTATGGTTGTCGGCGAACAAACAGGTTTTGCTTATTCAGATGAAATCACTTTTGATGCACTTACCGTTTCGGCAAAAGCAGCGTCAGGTATTAGCAAAATAGGGCAGAATGCTAGCACACAAGCTTGGAAAGCCAAACAAGCGCCAAATGTTACAGCTCTGTATGCAACGGATAACCCATTAGCATCGATGAGCGAAGATGAGAAAATCGCTTTATTGCGTTTGGCAGATACTTCAGCGCGTGCTGCTAGCCCACATGTACAGCAAGTGATCGCGAATATCGCCGGGGTTCATGAGCATATCTTAGTCGCAGATATTGATGGCAATATGAATGCTGATGTTCGACCTTTAGTACGCATGAATGTCACCGTCATTGTAGAAAAAGATGGTAAACGCGAATCCGCAAATTCAGGTGGTGGTGGTCGTTACGGTTTTGATTACTTTACCCAAGCAGATCGAGTACGAGAATACGCGGAAGAAGCAGTAAGATTAGCTTTAGTTAATTTAAATGCCGTTGCTGCACCTGCCGGAGCACAAACGGTTGTTCTTGGTTCGGGATGGCCAGGTATTCTCTTACACGAAGCGATTGGTCATGGACTTGAAGGTGATTTTAATCGCAAAGGCACCTCAGCATTTAGTGGCCGCGTCGGCGAAACCGTTGCGGCAAAAGGCGTAACCGTGGTTGATGATGGCACTATTGAGAATCGTCGTGGTTCATTGAGCATTGATGATGAAGGTACCCCAAGTCATTGCACCACACTAATCGAAGACGGTGTACTCAAAGGCTATATGCAAGACAAACTCAATGCGAGTTTGATGGGTGAAAAATCAACAGGTAATGGGCGTCGTGAATCCTACGCACATCTACCTATGCCACGCATGACGAATACCTATATGTTACCGGGTAATGACGACCCTGAAGAGATTTTGGCTTCAGTAGATAAGGGTTTATACGCGGTTAACTTTGGTGGCGGTCAGGTTGATATCACTTCAGGTAAATTCGTGTTTTCCGCATCTGAAGCTTACTTAATCGAAAACGGAAAAATCACGCAGCCAGTAAAAGGCGCAACATTGATTGGCAATGGTCCAGATGTGCTGACTAAAGTCAGCATGATTGGTAACGATTTAGCCATGGATAGAGGTGTTGGCGTGTGTGGTAAAGCAGGGCAAAGCGTTCCCGTAGG
>CALJIH010000297.1 GCA_937974135.1 uncultured Cocleimonas sp.
AAAACAGTGGAATTCAAGCTATTTCTATCCATCAGTAGTTTCTTGCAAGGTTCTCTAGAAATAATAAAAGAAAAATTATCTGAATAGGGGCATTTAGAGATGAATTTAGTAATCAGAAGTGTATTAGTAGTCATATTGTACTGTTTAAGTGTGGTCACGCATGTGGCAAACGCCAAACTACCTGTTGGCATGAATACCAATGAAATTTTACACGTCGATTCCAGTGCACCCTTCGTTAATGTTTTCAAAATGGCTATGCCATTTAAAGATGCAAAAAAACTCACCCACGGACATATCCAATACGACCGAGACGGCTGGCCCCTAGATTTAAAAGGTGGTACTGCTGGCAGTTACATGATCCATTGGTTGCCTGTGGGTACTTTGCCCGAGGGCCACTACACTGTACTTTATGACGGTGAAGGTCAATTAGCCTATGAAGGTGATGCGCAAGTAATTCGCTCTGAAGCGGGTAAAGACATTGTCGAATTCCGATCAGGTCATGACAAATTTATGCAAGTCGCGTTACTCATCAAACGATCTGAGCCAAAAAACTATATTCGAAATATTCGCGTGTTAATGCCCGGTGGAATTTGTGCAAATAATCCTTTTCAACGAGTAAACGCGGCAAATCAATGCAACGGCAATTATCTTTCTTTTGAAAAACACCACGAACAAATTATCTTTAACCCAGATTATTTGAATTTCATGAAAGACTTCAAAGTGCTTCGCATGATGAATTTTTCTGGTATTACGCGAAACCCAATGTCACGCTGGGATCAAATGCCGCACATGAAAAAAGCCACCTGGGCAGGACACGAAGGTACCCGTGGCGCACCGCTTGCGGTAATGGTAAAACTTGCAAATATATTGAATCGTGACCCTTGGTTTAATTTACCGCACGCCGCTGATAATAATCTTGTGCAGCAATACGCACGCTATATCAAACAAAATCTTCGCCCTAACCTTAAAGCGTATATCGAATATACCAATGAAGCGTGGAATCCTGCGTTTTTACAAATGCACTATGCCAAAGATATGGGAACCAGACTCAAGTTAGACCCTGATCCTAATGTCGCGGGGCAGAAATACTATTCACAACGCTCGGTCGAGATTTTTAGAATCTTTCAACAAGTGTTTGGTGGTACTCAACGAATCGTTCGTGTGATGGGAGCTTGGTCAGCAAACAGATATATGACACCAGTCGTCATGGAACACAAAAATGCCTTTAAAAGCGTCGATGTGATGGCGATAGCGCCCTACTTTTTCGTGCATAAGAAAGCATTGGGTGGTGTGAATAGTGTGCCCAGTGTTTTTGCTTTATTGAAAGATGATAAGAAAAACCCTTACTCGATGAATAACGTCTACAAAATGATCCAAACGCAAATGGATATGGCGAAGAAATATGGTGTAGGTTTAGTCGCTTATGAGGGTGGACAACATTTAACAGCACCTGGGACAAAATCAACCAGAGATCATCCCAATCCATTTTTGATCGGTGCTAATCGTGCGCATCCCATGGAGAAATTCTACATTGAGTTTTTACAGAATTGGGATCGAATCACTAACGGTGGTCTCTTTGTGGCGTTCTCTGCACCCAGGACTTGTCAGTTTTATGGTTGCTGGGGCGTAACAGAACATTTGAATCAAGCGCCAGCTAAAGCGCCTAAATATCGAGGTTTGCAAAGATTTTTCTAAAATACTTCGTTCCCTCTCCCTGAGGGAGAGGGAATAATAAACTGGACGCACTAGCTATCATTATATTAGTGATATCTTTTAAGGACTAAAGAATGCAAATATTTCGAAACCACCAGACAAAAACCTCGTAAAAGTGGGGGGGTGTCTTTATAGTATCGGTTTTTATTCATTTAGACATTCTTATCTATGATCATCATGTACGGCATTAAAAACTGTGACACGATAAAAAAAGCTCGCACGTTTTTAGAGAAAAACAATACCGATTATGAATTCAAAGACTTTCGTGAAGATGGACTAAATCCAGTGCAATTAAAAGCCTGGATTAGTGAATTGGGTTGGGAAAAAGTCATTAATAAACGTAGTACTACATGGCGAAACCTGCCGGATGAAACCAAGGAAAATATGAATGAAACGCTGGCTTTAGTCGTTGCTGAAGACCAGCCTACAATTATTAAACGCCCAATTTTAGAATTATCGGATCAAGTTTTGATTGGTTTTTCTGAAAAGAGTTATACTGACAGTGTGCTTTAACACTTATCGCAGTATATTCTTCTTAATCCTCATACAAACGTAGTTAGAAAAACAATAGCATGTCTAAAACACTCGATCTCGCAACAGCATTAATCTCCCGACCTTCTGTTACCCCAAAGGATGAGGGCTGTCAGGATATGTTGATTGAAGCACTTCAACCTGTGGGCTTTATATCTGAAAAGATGAATTTTGGTGACGTAGAAAATATATGGTTACGCAAGGGCTCAGAAGCTCCACTTTTCTGTTTTGCAGGTCATACTGACGTTGTACCCGCGGGTCCAGTTGAAGAATGGGATGATGATCCCTTCAATGCAGAAATTCGTAACGGCAAGTATTACGGTCGTGGCACAGCTGATATGAAAGGCAGTATCGCTGCGTTTACGGTTGCCTGTCAGCGTTTTGTAACAGATTTTCCTGATCATAAAGGATCTATCGCCTATTTAATTACCAGCGATGAAGAAGGTCCTGCGGTTGATGGTACAGTAAAAGTTATTGAAACTCTTGAAGCGCGCAATGAGAAAATTGACTGGTGTTTAGTCGGCGAGCCATCTTCGACCTCTCAAGTGGGTGATGTTATCAAAAATGGACGTCGTGGTTCGTTAGGTTGTTGGCTGCAAATCAATGGCAAACAGGGGCATGTAGCGTATCCTCATCTTGCCAAGAACCCAATACATTTGACCGCACCCATGCTCAAAGAATTGACAGATATGGAATGGGATAAAGGTAATGACTTTTTTCCGCCAACGACGTTTCAAGTATCGAACTTACATGCAGGGACAGGTGTGACGAACGTGATACCGGGTGCCTTAAAGATGATTTTTAATTTCAGATTCTCTACTGAAATAACTCCTGAAGAATTAAAACAACGTGTTGAAGATTTACTTAATAAACATAATCTTGATTATGAGATTAATTGGGTATTATCGGGTATGCCGTTTTTAACCTCAGAGGGTGATTTAGTCGATGCTGCGGTTTCATCGATAAAAGAAGTGAGTGGCATTGATACGGAGCTTTCTACCAGCGGCGGTACTTCTGATGGTCGCTTTATTGCACCAACCGGTGCACAGGTGTTAGAGCTAGGGCCGACTAATGCAACCATTCACCAAATTAATGAATGTGTGGGTGCAGATGAGTTAGATACGCTAGAGCAAATTTATTACGGTATTTTAAAACGTTTATTGGCTTAAATTAGTTATTCAAGCCGAAAACTACCAGAGAGTCACTTAACGACTGTTGAAATGACCTAAAAATAGGTAGGTGTGTGGTTAATCCTTTCGGTACTTTGTTTCGACCTTCTCCGACATTTCCTTGCAGAAATTTATCTACTACCTCTTTGATCCCTAGGGA